>ONYJ01000082.1 GCA_900322025.1 uncultured Bacteroidales bacterium
GTTGGGTCGCAGTTCAAGGTTACGCTGTTAGAACCTTCTGCAACAATGTTCCCATTTTTGGCTATTACAGCCCCGAAAGGGCCTCCGCCCTTTTGCACACTTTCGTCCGACAAGCGGATAGCTCTCCGCATTAGTTCCTTCTTATCCATCAAGCTTTACTTGATTTTTTTGTATCCGTATGCACTTCTGCCATCTAATTCAATTTCTATTTTCATCAGGCGGTTATATTTGGCAACACGGTCTGTACGGCTTAGTGAACCGGTTTTTATTTGTCCGCTGTTGGTAGCCACTGCTATATCTGCTATGGTGGTATCTTCGGTTTCGCCGCTGCGGTGGGATGTTACTGTGGTATAACCGTTACGGTGCGCCATTTCTATGGCATCTAAAGTTTCGGTAAGAGTGCCAATCTGATTTACCTTAATCAGAATAGAGTTGCCGGCTCCCTTTTTGATACCTTTCTCCAAGTAAGATACATTGGTTACAAACAAGTCGTCTCCTACTAATTGTACTTTATCTCCGATTGCTTTTGTAAGTTTTACCCAGCCATCCCAATCGTTCTGATCCATACCGTCTTCAATAGAATCTATAGGGTATTTCTTACATAATTGTTGCAGATATGTAACTTGCTCGTCTGCTGTAAGGCATTTTCCTTTAGGGTCTTTTTTGATACCACTATTAAGTTGTGAGTAATCGTAGAAGAACTTTGAACCCTTCTTCACAGAGAACTCGCTGGCGGCGCAGTCTAAAGCAATGGTGATATCTTTACCAGGCTTATAGCCGGCTGCCTTGATGGCCTCTACAATGCACTCTAAGGTATCGTCGGTACCTTTAAGGGCAGGGGCGAAACCTCCTTCATCTCCAACGGCGGTAGAAAGACCTCTGGCTTTGAGTACTTTCTTTAGGGCATGGAAAACTTCTGCTCCCATTCTTATTCCCTCTGCTTCGTTCTTTGCACCTATAGGGCGAATCATAAACTCTTGGAATGCAATAGGGGCATCTGAGTGTGCTCCGCCGTTGATGATATTCATCATAGGAATCGGAAGAACATAGGCATTTGTTCCACCTATGTATCTGTATAGAGGTATTTCCAGTTCTTCTGCAGCGGCCTTAGCTACGGCAAGCGAAACTCCGAGTATAGCATTAGCTCCAAGCTTAGCTTTGTTTTTTGTGCCGTCTAACTTTATCATCAACTGGTCTATCTCTCTTTGTTGCAGGGCATTCAAACCCAATAAGGCTGGTGCTATAATTTCATTTACATTCTTTACAGCTTTTAGAACACCTTTTCCACCATAGCGTTTATTGTCTTTGTCTCTGAGTTCAATTGCCTCATTTTCTCCTGTAGAAGCTCCGGATGGAACTGCTGCAACCCCCTTGAATCCTGAATCGAGAGTAACTTCAACTTCTATTGTAGGATTTCCTCTTGAATCGAGAATTTCTCTACCTACTACATCTATAATAATCATAATAAATAATTTAAGAATGTTATTTTACGAATGTTGTTATTTGCAACTTAGCAAATAACCAATAGTCGTTGCAAATTTAGTAAAAACTGCATTTTTTTTATACCTTTGGTCTGCATTTATTTATTGGCACGTTTGTTGTCGTGTTTTGGGTTGGAATAGAACGGTGGGTTAGAGAGCGGATTAGAAGAGAAGAAACAGGGAAAGCGGATTGAGGATTAGATTATGGACTGGCGAGAAGATTGGAGAGGTGATGGAATCATGTGCGATACGGTGGAGTTAACAGAGTAAAAAGAATTAAAAACAAGAGAAATACATTTAATAAAATCCTTAAACTTATTTAGCTATGACAGAAAATCAGAAACATGGAAACAAAGTTCTGGCAGCGGCAATATTGGCTGTAGGACTCGTAGCTCTCGGATTTTGCCTGAGGAGCGGTATCGTAAAATTCAAATCTATGGACGATGTGGTAGATGTAAAAGGTTTGTCTGAAAGACAAGTTCCTGCAGATAAGGCTATCTGGAGAGTGTCTTTTGGTCGTCAAGGTAACGACTTGGCCTCTCTTCAGTCTTCTGTAGATGCGAATACTAAAGTTGTAAAAGATTTTATAAAGAGAGCGGGTATTGCCGAAACTGAAATATTCGAATCTTCTCCTTCTGTAAGCAACTTAGAAGATCAGTACAGGTATTCTAACAACCGCCCAGATTACAAATGGCAAATAAATCAGTCTATGACAATTTCTACCAAAAATGTAGAAGCCATAAGGAATTTGGTAAAAACTGCGGCTACAGAAATGCTCAAGCAGGGTATTATTCTCAGCGATTGGGCTTCCTACGAATTTACAGGTCTTAATGAGCTTAAACCGGAGATGATAGCAGAGGCTACTGCTAATGCCAGATCTGCTGCTCAGAAGTTTGCAGACGACAGCGGTAGTTCTATCGGAAAGATAAAGACAGCCAGACAGGGCCAGTTCTCTATAGAAGATTTGGACGAAACAACAGACTATATAAAGAAAGTAAGGGTGGTTACTACCATTACTTATTATCTGAAGTAAAATATTTGCAGCGTTTTTATTATAGTCAGTTTTATAAAAAAGGATGGCCGGTCGGCCGTCCTTTTTTGCTTGCTTCAATCTTTGAGCATAGTGGTAAACTGGCGAGATAGAAATGGCACAATGATGAGGAGTGGTTTATGGCTGAGTTTTAAAAGGGTAAATCACTAACGATATCGTCTTCACATACAAGACATGACGATTCTAATATCTCCGATTTTGCAACATCTTTTATCTTTGAGCGGTAATTATCATATATCTTGAAGTTGTTTATTTCTTCACGTCGTCTTTTACTCATTTCAGCAAACTTCGTTTCCTTTTCGATGCCGAGGTAGCGGCGACCGACAAGGTTGGCAGCGATGCCTGTGGTACTACTGCCAGAGAATGGATCGAGAATCCAGCTGTTCTTATCCGTGCTGGCGAGGATGATGCGTACAAGTAGGGCAAGAGGTTTTTGTGTAGGGTGTTTGCCGCACGATTTCTCCCATGGTGCAATGGAGGGTAGTCGCCAAACATCGGTCATCTGTTTGTCATCGTTTAAATGCTTCATCAGTTTATAGTTGAAGAGATGAGGTTTCTTAGCCAATTTACGTGCCCAAATGATAAACTCCGTAGAGTATGTAAAGTAGCGGCAACTTATGTTTGGCGGCGGGTTGGTTTTTGCCCACGTGATAACATTGAGAATCTTGAAGCCCAGCTCCATGAGGCTGTTGGCTACGGAGAAGATATTGTGATATGTGCCCGAAATCCAAATGGTGCCGTTCTCTTTCAATTTATCACGGCAGAGGCTTATCCATCGCCTGTTGAAGTTGTTTATCTGCTCTGGCGTACCTCCTCTGTCCCATTCGCCCTTGTTAACTGAAACGACTTTTCCAGACTGTACACTGATTCCGTCGTTAGATAGAAAATAAGGTGGGTCAGCAAAAATCATATCGAACTTGAAATTGAACTGTGGAAGCAGTTCAAAGCAATCACCGTTTAGGAGGGTGAAGTCGCGGGAGGTGGATCGGTAGTAGGGAACGATCATTTTTTAGGGAGGATTCTGTATCGGTCTGACTTAACCAGACGGATACTATTATAATCGTTCTTATCGGTGAACTCAAACTGCCAGATGTAGTAGATTCGTTCTTTGTTAATCATGCGCTTTTCAAAGAACAAAGGATAGACAGTTTTCTCTGTCTGATCCTGCCATTGGCGGTATGGGAAATAAAGTTGGCGGATAATGGTGTTTGTCTTAGCTGAGTTCTTTGCTTCAATCAGCACAATTTTGTCCTTACCTTCATATCCTGCATCCACCTCCGTTTGTACACTGGATATTTCTAAGGTAAAATTGTTGACCTTACAAGTGAATGTCTGCGTGTATTTGCGTCCGCGAATAGTCAGCACAAGCGACTCGTCGTTCATAAAGGTACGGATGAGTGAGTTCGCATAAGCATAGTCGAGATGTTGCATTTCACTATCGCCAACGTCAGAACTTAATAGTTCAAAGTCAAGCTTCTTGTAGTAGTTCTGAATGGGTGTTGTAATGTCGGGAACATCTATATAGCCTTCTCCCTTTAAAATATAATAGGAGCCGTTATGCTTAGGAAGAATGAAAAGACCTTTATCCTGAAAGATTTTCGGGCGACTGCTACGTTCATCCTGTTTGCATAGGATGCGCACCTCCTTTTCCGCTGTTTTAGTAAATCCCTGACAGGCTTTCTTGATATCTTCTGCCTTCAACTCATAGGGGGATGTGTCAAAATTGTGCTTATCCATTCCCGTATCCTCAAATATCTTTCTCCAAGATTTATCGCTTGCCATATTAGTTAAATTGCTTGATGAAATAATTCGTTTTCTTTTGTTGTTGATGGTTTCCTTATTGGCTTTGGGTTCGTTATGAAATTCCGAATCAGTAGCTCAGTTAACTTACCTCTTTTACTTGCGTTGGCATTTACCATGCGAGAGGCATAAACTCGTTGTATATCGAAGCCACTATAGATGTCCTCGAAGAAAGTATCTGCAGAATTCTTCGCAGAACAGTCTGAGTTACTGAGCATCCATTTGACATTACTCTTATTACTAAGCATTCGACAGAAGGCTGCGAGCTCTCTCTGACTATTATCGTTGAATTCCTCTTTGACATAAGTGTTGAAACTCGATGTTGCACTTAGTGGACGATATGGCGGATCGAAGTAGAAAAAGCACAGCCCCGAAGTATCTAAATATTTTTCGGTTTCTTTAAAATCACCATTAATAATTTGTACGTCATGTCTGTTAAGTAGCTCGCTATCAGCATAGATTACCTTTTCATTACAGATGGTTGGATTGGCATAGCGGCCAAAAGGAACATTGAAGTAACCCTTGACATTCTCACGGTAGAGGCCATTAAAGCATGTTCGATTTAAGAAAATAAGGAGTGCCGTTTTGTCTAAATTGTTTAATTTTTCCTCATTGAAACGGCGGCGCATATCAAGATAGAACTCTTTTCGCCCATTTTCTGTAACAATTGACAGATAATGCTGCTCTATGTGCTTTAAGCGATAGACAAGCCTCTCAGGGTCTTGTTTTATTATCGTATATGCATTCGTTAAGTTGCTGTTGATATCATTGATAACCACTTGCTTAATGGCGTGGAACTTTTGCAGCATGAAGAATAGCATGGCACCGCCTCCTACAAAGGGCTCAATGTAAGTAAATTCTTCTTCATATAACTCTGGAGGTAGCTGTCTCTCAAGTTGTTGAAGAAGTTGAGTTTTTCCGCCAACCCACTTGATAAATGGTTTTGCCTGTCCTTCCCTTTTTAGATATTGCATCTATTTTAATGTGGATATTTTATATAATAAGTATTTTAATTGCGAAATTAATATATCTTTTTCTCATATTCTATATGTGAGTGCAAATAGGTTCAAAAAAAATTTTTTCTCCAAAAAACTTGCATTTCTCTCGGCTTTCGCTATATTTGCACCCCCGCAAAAAGTGTGGGGAGTTGTACCCAGGTGCGTGCAATGCCTGAAAGCGGCGATAGGGAAATGCTTGGCCGGCGATAGCTGAAAGAGCGTGTTTTCTATGTCGGGTTTTGGTGCAGTGCCTCCGTAAATCGCTATGCAACTGACGTTTAATTAAAACATAATGTAAAAATGCCTGGATTAATTGGCAAAAAAATCGGAATGACTTCCGTTTTTGGTGCAGATGGGAAAAATATTCCTTGCACCGTGATTGAAGCTGGTCCGTGTGTTGTTACGCAGATTCGTACAGAAGAAAAAGATGGTTATGCCGCTGTACAACTTGCCTATGACGAGAAAAAAGAGAA
>ONYJ01000128.1 GCA_900322025.1 uncultured Bacteroidales bacterium
CTTGAAGCTTGAAACACAATTGGAGCAAAAGCTATTTCTTGAGCCGCCCGCTGAGCATCGAGAATACTTCTCTTATCTTTTGAATATTTATCTTTCAATGGAGATTTCAAATCCATAATTCTATTTTTCACAAATGTAAAAAAAAACGATAAGCTAAAATGAGGCAACTAAAATTATTCGGCGATAATTTTGTATATTGTCTTTTGAAACATAAACGGCATATACTCAACTCAGACATCTTTAAATGATAACTGAATATAATCGATATAACCTGAAATATACGGAGAATAGTGTAGTCGAAGAATAGAATAGAATAGAATAGAATAGAACAAGATATAGTAAAACAAAACAATTCACATGAAAAACCACAAGGCTTACCATTTACTGTTTTTTATCTACATAATAACCTTATGTACAACCTCTTATACAAAGGCACAAGACTGGCTTACTAATGAAGAATGTACCAGTATAATGGTTGGGCGGCTGGCTTCTACAGACGGTTCTGTTATCACCTCCCATACCTGCGATGGAGTTTCCCACACTTGGGTTACCTACGAAAAGGCGGCAGATCACAAGAAAGGCGCTACTACCAAAATCTATAAAGGAACCCGCTGGACTAAATTCAAAGGCGATACCACCGGTGTAAAATGCGTTGGAGAAATTCCGCAAGCAAGACACACCTATGCCTACCTCAATACAGGCTACCCTTCTCTTAACGAAAAACAAGTTGCCATTGGAGAAACTACTTTTACCGGTCCGGATACTCTGAAAAATCCAGACGGAATGTTTATGATTGAAGAGTTGGCCAGAGTTGCCCTTGAACGATGCGACAATGCTCGCGATGCTGTAAAACTTATGGGAGAGCTAGCAGAAGAATACGGCTATGGAGATAGCGGAGAATGCCTTACCGTAGCCGATAAAAATGAAGTGTGGGTTTTTGAAATTCTGGGTTGCGGCAAAAAGAACAAAGGAGCTGTTTGGGCGGCACAGAGGGTTCCAGACGATCATATCTGCATTTCTGCAAACATAGCCAGAATAGGTAAAATAGACCGTTCCGATAGCAAAAATTTTCTATGCTCAGATAATCTGGAACAGGTTGCACGCGAACACGGGCTATGGGATGGCAAAGAAGAGTTTAAGTTCTATAAAGCCTTCCACGGCAGCTACGGCAATGGGAAAAATTTTGATTTAAGAGACTTTTATGTTTTCTCTCAGCTTGCCCCTTCGCTCGGCTTGTCCTACAAGATGGACGAGCTCCCTTTCTCCGTTAAACCAGACAAGAAGGTTGATGTTAGAACTGTAATGGAACTATTCCGCAACACCTACGAGGGCACCCCATACGACATGACTCAAAACTGGAAACTGGAATTAACTGCCAAAGACGGTAGTAAAAGCAAGAAAATAAGCCCTATGGCTAATCCTTGGCTTACAGCAGATACTCGCAATACGCTAAATACAATAGCACCCGGCACTGTAGAATTTACCAGAACTCTTGCCGTATGCTGGTGCTCATATTCTACGGTACTGCAACTTAGGAATTGGCTTCCTGATGCTGTAGGAGGAATTTGCTGGTATGCTGTAGATAATCCTGCCGAGAGTCCGAGAATTCCGCTATTTGCAGGAGGGAAATCTCTGCCTTCTGCCTTTGATTTCTGCGGTCAAAAACAATACAAAGAAGATTGCATTTTGTGGCAATTCAGAAGACCTAACCGCCTGGCTACGGTAGCTTGGCAAAAATCCAGAAGCAGAGTAGAAAAAGAGATTGCAATTATAGAGAAACTTGCATTTGAAACTGTTGAGAGCCTAACAGCCCAAAGTACATCAGAGGAATTGGATGCAGCAACCACAAAAATATATGAGCAAGCTGCCAAAGCCTGGAAACAGATGGAAACAGACTTTTGGATGGCTTATGGCAGAGGTTTTTAGCATAACTGTCAAATCATAAGATACACTATAATTTCTCTAACATAAACTGAAACAATAATGAAAAAGGTTTTTATTATGACACTTCTATCTTTGTTTTCTATAAGCCTCACTGCCCAAAACAAAGAAGTAATAGAGCGCATCAATAAAGGTGATGAAATAAAACGCCCGCAATGGATAATTCAAAAAGAAAGTTTTGATAAAATACCAAGCCTTACCAACTCAGAGCTGGAAAGCCTTATTCAAAGTACAGAGGCAGTAATTGCCGATATGAATCAAATTATCGAAACTCGCAACATAATAATAGGCAATACAACTAAGGAAGCAAAACAACTTAAAAAGCTCCAAAAATATTTTAATAATCCGCAGCAGGCACAAGAGTATTTTGCCCAAGCGATTGCTATAAAGGCAAATGTCTCACAATGCTTAGCTGTGGCAAAAAGTTACTATAACAGAACCTATCGCACGGCTATTCCAAGCGGCAAACTCACACGCTTCTCCTTCTCATCCGGAAACGGATTTGCCGGGTGGAGAAGAAGTATAGAGCTTGTTCGGGAAAAAGGACAACAGAACGGAACTTTAGTGTGCTCGCAAACAAGTATGCACAGAATGGAGTCTGATAAAGAAGAAGCCATAACCGTTAATGTGGGCGATTCTGTTTTTACCAAGGTATATAATATGATAAAAGAAGGCGAACTTTATAACGAAGCCTCACATTATCAACCGCTTATATTTATAACAGATGGCACTAACTGGTCTTTATGGATGAGTTTTGAAAAAGACTATATAAGTACTGGCGGATACATGGCCGGCCCAAATCATGCTGAAGCATTGACCGCGATACTGAAATATCTGACCGGCCTTTATGAAGAGCTTAATCCTAATAAGAAAGAGGGAGAGGCTAAGAGAGAGACAGATATTGATTTCTTACGATAAAAGCTTAGTCGTACCAAGGCAAACACAGACGCTGAGATAGATACAAAGTAACAACTCAAAAGCTTAGTGTTGCTGATAATACCAAGAACAACTGAATGCTGTAAAGGATATCAAGAGTAGCTGAATGCTACCAAGAGGAATAAGAGCTCGGTACAATACCGAGCTCTTTCCAATCTAAGGTCTCTTAAATAATAATATTAAGCCACCCAACTTTGGGGGTAAACATCAAAAATATCGAACTCCTAATTTTATAAGTAGATATCTATCAAACTACCTATATACGCAAAAAAGTTCTTAGTAAGTTACCTTAGGTTCAAGCTCTTTGGCCTGATCTATCATCTTCTGAACTTCTTTAACAGAAGGAACAGCTCTTGTCAATTTCTTTTGAGCGTTTACCTCTTCTAATTTCTGCTGAAGATTTTCTGCAACACGGTGTCTGAGTTCTTTAACAGTATCTACTCCTGCAGCCTCTAACAATTCTGAGAACTGCGGCCCTATGCCGTTAATGCGGAATAGATCTGCATGGTTTGTCCAACGAAGAATCAATTTCTCCGGAATTTCAGTTGCTTCTGCAAGCTCCTTGCGTCCCTTAGGAGAGGCGCATTTTTCCAAAAGCTCGCTAACCTTGTTGATGCCGGCCTCGGTGAGTTTTTTAGCATAAACATCACCAACACCCTCAATTTCGATAATCTTGTAATCCATAACATCTGAGTTTAAAAGTTATCTTTACAAAAATAATAAAAAAATTCTGCCTAAAAATCAACTTTTTGGCAATAAGTTTGCATAAGAATTAAGAGCTATACTACATCAGAATAGTTTTTTATAAGCTACGCAAATAATATATTGAGTTACAATAATATGACTACTAAACACATAAAAGTTTCCACTATTGCGCTTCTTGCAGTGGTAATGCTGATAGGCTTCAGCGGATGTTCAAGAGAAAAAACTGCAGAAGAAATATATAACGAAAAGGCCAGCGGGGTGGTAATGATTCTCAACGAGTATTTCTATAGTGTAACCCTGCCTACAGGCAATACTTTCTACTTCAGCAATATAGAAAATGGCAGATTACAGGGAGTAGCCTTTTCCAGAGAACAGGTAAAAACCACATACTCATTTGGAACCGGCTTCTTTGTAGATCATTACGGGGGCATTCTGACAAACAGGCATGTGGTAAATCACTATATCAGAAAAAGCGATGTGGTACACTATGTTCAGAACCTACTTGCCGCGCTTACCGTATATGCAAAAGAAAGACAAGAACAAACGCTATACGAGGGAGGAAAGATTTATCAGTATCTGAATCAAAATCGAAACACCGAACATTCTGCATACTACGATCAGCAACTCAAACAGAGATTATACGAACTTGGACGCGAATATGAGCAGGCTCAGAATTACATACGCCAGCTCAGCATGATAAATGCAACGCAAATAGCAGTAAAATGTCATAGCAAAATAGGAATAGCCTATAACGATTCCTATGTAACCGGTCCTAATGATTTCTTGCCGTGCAGTGTAGAAAAAGAATCCGAAGACGAAAATGTAGATTTGGCTCTCATTAGGCTGGCAGACGGTAAAACCCCGGAAACTACTTGGGTATTCTCTACAGGCATAGACTCTCACGGAAACATCAAAGAGAACACTGCCGATAAACTTACCTTAGACCAGCAACTGTATCTTATAGGCTACAATCAGGGAATAGCGTTAGCCTCAACTACCGAAGGTATAAAAGCCCAACTTACATCGGGAAAAATATCTCAGAAGCCAGACCATTACCGTCTTTTATATACCATACCTATTCTGCAAGGCTCAAGCGGTAGTCCGGTAGTAAACTCATACGGCGATTTGGTGGCGGTTAATTTTGCAACAATGAGCGGAACCCAAAGTTTTAATTTCGGCATTCCTATTTCGCAAATAAGAGCTTTTCTTTCTCCCAAGAACAATAATAAACCGGCAGGCTTATCCGTGTTTAACTAACATTAACTTTATACAATCTGCTATTTCTTTGGCCACATCCGTGGTATCTTCCAAGGCCTGAACGATATTCTTGCACTTGGTGAGTTCTATGCCATTGGTTTCGGCCTCAAACAAATGACTCATATAATATTCATACAAATCATCTACCTCACTCTCAATCTCTTTTATACGAGAACACTTTTGCTTTAGCTCTGCTCCCTTCTGCTTCCATAAAGACAAGTCCTCTGCTATAACTGAAAGTAGCGTGGCATCTTCTACTATCAAGCTTCCTATATCAATCCATGAAGAATCTGTAAAGTTAGGCCTATAGATAACAAGCTTCTTGGAGGAATCGTGAATCATATCCAGAAAAGATTCCATTTTTGAAGCAAAATTCTGAATATCTTCTCGTTGAAAAGGCAGAGTATGCCCGGAATATAGTATTTCAGATATTTTCACATCCACTTCATCTCCCTCTCTCTCAACCTCTTTCATCTGCCGAGCAAGCTCTTTCTTCTTCTCAAAAGAATCTTCCTTGAGTATGTCTGTAAGTAAGAATGCCGCTTTTATAACAAGGGCGGCTTGCTCTCTGAAAAGTGGGAATATTTTTTCTCCACCACTACACTTGCAAAAAAATCTAAATGCCATATAAAAATCAATGATAACTTTGTACGGATATTTTCTATCTTTATCCAAAATATCGTTATACGCAAAAGTATAAAATTATGAAAGCAACACCAAAAAGAGTGCTCGCCACCATCATATCCTTTGCATTACTATCTTGCATCACAACTATAACCGTATATGCACAGGGTAAGGCTTCCGGCAAAGCTCAAAATGGCGATACTATACAATTATCTGCAAATCCGGATATTTACGCCATAACTATAGAAAAAGACATTGCTTATGCAGAAAAGATAATGAGCGAACTGCTCCCCTATAAAGACGGTAAGAGTACAGGAGAACTTATGGTTATGGCAGCCAAGAAGCTCCTCGGCAACTCCTATGTGGCCGGAACTCTCGATGCCGGTGATTCTGAGGATGTAAGAGTATATCTAAGCAAAACAGACTGCATAATTTTTGTAGAAACCTGCATGAATCTGGTTCTTACTGTAAAAGAATATGGCGCACAAGCTGATTTCGAAAAACTCTGCCAAAAGATACGCCAGAGCCGTTATCGCAGAGGAGAGGTTAGGTGCTATTCAGACCGAATACATTACACTACAGAATGGATACGACAAGGAGAACTACGCGGTATTCTGCAAGATATTACCCTAAAGGTCGGTGGAGAGGTGTATGAGCATCCAATCTTCTATATGACAAAGAATTATAAAAGATATAAGCACCTAAAAGATGCCAATATAGAAGATACGAGCGATATCAGTAAGGCTACGAAAGACTATTTTGCTATAGCAAGGGTGGAAGCAGAGCTAAATTCCGAACCATATACCTATATACCACAAAATAAAATAAAGAAGTGCGAACAGAAAATAGAAAACGGAGATATAATAGGTTATATGTCCACCACTGATGGGTTAGATATAGCTCATGTGGCTATCGCCTACTGGAGGAAAGATGGTAAACTAGGTTTTATTCATGCTTCCTTTGGAGAAAAAAAGGTAGTTATAGATAAAAAAACTATAGCAGAATATGCCAATACCGGCAAAAACATCAACGGAATTAAAGTTATCAGAGTTAAATAGCTCAACTTAGGCTTAAAGTAACTTTAAGTAACTCGTTTATATTCAAATAAACGAACCTTTTCGATAAGCCAAATGAGCAAAGCAAAACTTGTTTTAGCTTTGCCATGGCGAGAAAAGCTGCGTGAAACGAACCTTTTCGATAAGCCAAATGAGCAAAA
>ONYJ01000001.1 GCA_900322025.1 uncultured Bacteroidales bacterium
CCTCTGTTTTCTCTACTTTATCACCTGCTTCGTCTTTGGTAGCCTTTGTTGCGGTTTTCTTCTTTGCCGGTTTTTCCGCAGGCGTATCATTCTGCTTAGCTGTCTTTTCATTGAGCTTTTGCAGTTGCTCTCTCGTAAGTTCTTTTACTTCGGCAGTTATTATACTCTTAACATAATCCAACACCTTTTCTTCCTCGCACTTCTCATATACTCTGGTAAGCTCTTTTTCGTTTGAAAGCATCTGCTCGGCATACTGATCTATTGTCTGCTGAGGAATATTAGACAGTCCATACATAGCAAACTGGCTCGCTGTCATTTCTTTAGCTACTTTAAGCAAATCTTCTCTCTTAATATTCATCTTTTGATCTTCAAAGATTTTACGAGAAACCATCTGCCAGCGATAATCTTGCAAGAAGAGCGGAAACTCCTTCTCTATCTGCTCCATGGTAAACTTGCCCTCGTTTATCTTGAACAACCATTTTTTTAGAAAGTTCTCAGGAAGAGGCAAGGCTGCTTTCTTTACTAAATAATCTATAACATCACGCCTCCAACGCCAATCACTCTCCTGTTTATACTCTCCTTTAAGCCTATCTTCCAGAGCCTTATCAAATCCTTTCTCATCCTTAACGGCATCTTTACCAAATAAGCGGTCGAACAAATCTTGATTTATCTTAGCCGGAGCAAATGTTTTAACTTCCACTACGGTAAGCTGATATAATGGATTAGAGGCATCAAATTCGTCTTTTCCTATGCGGAGTAAAGAAGCTCTGTCTGTTTCGTTAGGAAAACTCTTAACCACATCTATTTCAAAGCTATCGCCAACTTTTTTACCCAAGAACTGCTTCTTCGTTTTAGCATCCATATTCTTGAGCGTTATATATGTTTTCTCCACTTTCTTATCAGCCTGCTCCAAATTCACCACAAGAAAATCATCGTCAGCAGCCTTGGCTGTATCTTCCAAAGAGCCAAATTGCCGCAACATATCATCTTTGTATTGTTTTAGGGCAGCCTCTTCCACCTTTATATCGTAATATACTACCTTATCTTTTTTGTCTAACGCAAGATTTACCTGCGGACGTATAGCCATATCATAAACAAATTCAAACTTCTCGTCCTTGTCTATATCTATCTTTGCCTGAAGCTCTTCGTTAGGTAGCGGTTCTCCTATAAGCTCTAAATTATGCTCTTTTATGTGTCCGTTAATACCTTCGGTAATTAATTCGTTCACAGCTTCATTCATGGCAGATGGGCCATAAAGCTTTTCTATCAGGCCCATAGGTGCCATACCTTTACGGAACCCCTTGATTTCAGCCTTCTTTCTGTACTCTTTCAGCTGCTTTGCCTTCTTTTCATTTGCTTCGTTCTTTTCAATTTCTACCGTTACGAGGTAGGTCAGCTGTTCTGTTTCTTTTTTAGTAACTTTCATATTCTATAAATTATTATTTACTCAGCGATACATTAGGCAAGCCACAAAATACACACTGCCTAAAGGACGGCAAATATAGTCAAAATCATTCTCTAAAGCAATAGCAGCAGACTCACCTTCGCTAACAACAAAAGGTAAAAAACAAGTTCAATTAAAGAAACTTACTCTCCAATAGATGCTTTTTTTACATAAATTTGCTTAGACTATGTGCGAAACATCGAATAGATGACTTACTTTCAATAAAAACTAAGTACCTTTGCAAAGTTGCAGTGAAAAGTTGCGGGAAACCGAACCTAAAAGTTGGCTGAAAAGCATAAATGCTTTCGCTAATAAGCCCAAAACAAAGGTATTATCTAACAGATGTGGGAAAGGAGTTGTTTACTTATGAGATAAATGAGAGTTTAGAGAATGTGTAGCCTAAAGAACAAACAATAATAACAAAGAGATATGAGACAAAAAATTGTTGCCGGCAACTGGAAAATGAACACCACAGTAAGCCAAGGTATTGAATTAATTAACTCTATAGCTGCAAAAATTGAGGAAGTGCCTCAAGATGTTAAGCTAATAGTAAACACACCTTTCACGCATTTATTTCCTATAAGCAAGATTATCGGCGATATCAAATGCCCTTTCTGCAGAAGCAAGATAGCGCTCGGTGCCCAGAATTGTGCCGATAAAGAAGTTGGAGCTTACACAGGAGAAGTTTCTGCAAAGATGCTCAGTTCTGTGGCAAGCGCAGTAGGAACAGTTGCCGGTGCACCGGAAGGAGCCATTGGAGCACCCGTGGAGTATGTTATTCTCGGCCATTCCGAAAGAAGGGGTTATTATGGAGAAACTAATGCCATTCTTCTCGAGAAAATAAAACTCGCCCTTGCAGAAGGTCTGAAAGTAATCTATTGTGTAGGCGAAGCTCTTGAAGAAAGAAAAGCAGGAAAACACTTTGAAGTGGTTGGAAACGAAATCAAAGAGGTTCTCTATCAACTTACACCGGAGCAGATGAAAAATGTGATAGTGGCCTATGAACCAATCTGGGCTATTGGAACAGGAGAAACAGCTACCAAGGAGCAGGCCCAAGAAATTCATGCCTTTATCCGCAAAACCCTCGAAGAAAAATTTGGCTCCCTTGCAGAAGAAACCTCTATTCTTTATGGAGGAAGCTGCAAGC
>ONYJ01000189.1 GCA_900322025.1 uncultured Bacteroidales bacterium
GCAAATATAGTAAAATATTATACTATTCAAAATTTAATAGAACCTAAGAAGATGGTCAAAACCGCCTTTGGGTTAATCGTAAAGATAATACTTGCTGCTTTTTTCTTTGAAAGCCTTTTCGTCTTTTTCAAAGAAGTCTTTAATGCTGGCCCAAGTGTATGTCTTTGAGAATGTTTTGCGGATATAGTCTGAGCCGCATACTATATCAAACATACGGAAACGCCCCTTATCACAGTGCTCAAAGGTTTTCTTATCTGGATACATCTTTGCAAGCTCTTGCATTACAAGAAATTGAATCTCAACAAGCCTTGCTTTTGAATAATCTGTTATAAATACCTGCACCCCCGAACAGTACTTGCCTTTCTTAGCTCCATAATATGGGGTTTCATAAATTGTACGGAAGCGTATGCCCGGAAGATTAAGAGCATTCATCCTTTCGCACAAAGCCTTACCATCTATCCAATCTGCCACAAATAACTGAAACGGAAGTGTATAGCCAACGCCCTCTGAAATATAGCCAAGCTCTCCCATAATTCCGCTCACAGGATAATAATAGGCATTCACTATCTGAGGTATATGAGGAGAAGGCAACACCCACGGAAGTTTGGTATCTTCGTAAATCATATCTCTACGCCAACCCTCCATCGGCACCACGGTGAGCTTGCCTTTAACTCCGTTTTTCAGCATCTTCTCGCCATTGAGCATCAGTGCCAATTCTCCGAGAGTAAGCCCATACAAGTAAGGGATGTTAAACTGACTCACAAATGAATAAAAGCCCTCATCTACAAGATTGCCTTCTACCCTTTCTCCACCGAGAGGGTTCGGACGATCCAAAACTATGAATTCTTTACCGGCCTCTGCACAAGCTTCCAACATGAGCCCCATAGAACTTACAAAAGTATAACTGCGGCAACCTATATCCTGAATATCAAACACAACCGCATCCACATTCCGCAAAAACTCTTGAGAAGGCTTACGATTCTTACCATAAACAGAATAAACCGGTATGCCTGTAGCAGAATCTATCGCATCCTTAACAGCCCCGCCTGCATAAATATCTCCTCTAACTCCATGCTCCGGCGCATATAGCGCAACCAAATTTACATCTTCTGCTGCATACAAAATATCTATGGTGGAATTAAGTTCAGAATCTACTCCGGTAGGATTTGTGAGCAAGCCAACTCTCTTGCCTTTCAGGATATCAAAACCTCTGTCGCGAAGAACCTCTACTCCGGGTTTTACTACCTGTTTACGGCCACTAACTATCTTTTCAGATGAGGCCTGGTCTTCTTGCCTACTTTGGCAATTTGCTGTTAGTGATGTTATTGCAAGGAGGGAAAAGATTATGGCAAGTAATCTTGCCGCAGTAATATGTATGTTAAACGATTTCCTCATATTTTGTAACAATATTTAGATTTATGAACTTTATTTACTCTCTTTCTTTCCGAACTGAGGATCTATCTTTATGAATGCACAAACAATAAAAGTGACAAGGCAGCATATCATGGCCCAGAGGAAGAAGTGCCGATATCCTATTGTTTCTTGTAGCCAGCCGGCCATCATTCCAGGTAGCATCATACCAAGTGCCATAAAGCCTGTGCATATTGCATAGTGCGATGTTTTATGTTCACCCTCAGAGAAATATATCAGGTAGAGCATATAGGCTGTAAAACCAAAACCATAGCCAAACTGCTCAATAAAAATGCAGATATTTACCATTAGCAGAGAGGCAGACTGCGCATAGCTCAAAAATACATATACCAGATCGGGAAGGGTTATGGCGCAAACCATTGGCCAAAGCCACTTTTTGAGACCATCTTTAGCCGCAACCAAGCCACCCAATATACCACCTATCGTAAGGCCTAAAATTCCAACAGTTCCATACACAAAACCCACTTGCCCTGTTGTAAGCCCCAAACCTCCAATATCTTGAGGATCCAACATAAATGGATTTATCAGTTTTACAAGCTGCGCTTCCGGCAAACGGTAGAGCAACATAAAGAGTATTGCCGGCACAACTCCTTTCTTTGAGAAGAAGCTCTTGAAAGTAAGCAGGAACTCCTTGAAAATATTGCGAGCTGTTACCTCCTTGGAGGCTCGGTCTGAAGCAGGACGAGGTAATGTCCAAGTATGATAAATTGCTGTTATCAAAAAGAATATGGAGAGTACAGCAAAAACCAGCAACCAAGCCATCGGAATATTTCCGCTAACTCCTTCAAACACGGCAGATGTATCCTCCCTTAAATTCTTGTCGGCATAAAAAAGCAGATAGGCGCACTTGTCCCAGTTACTCGCATTAAACTCAAATCTTGCAGGTAATTTATTCTGTTCCAGCTTAATACTCTGGTCTCCTTCTTTGAACGATACATTCAAGACCTGACTTTGACCATCTTGCGGCTTTTCGGAAAGACGCACCGCCACAGCAAAGGTTCTGTCTGCGGCAGAGGTTGAGGTGCCGCGATTTTTCTCCCCAAAAGTTTCTCTGATCCATCTTGTAAAAGAGCCTTCTTCTGAAGCCGTAGCAGCTTTGACAACTCCCTGCTTCGGAGAAGTCTCCGCCAGCATAAAACCATTCTCAATATTAGCCGCCTTAACCTCTTCCAATGAACTGATTTCTTCTGCTGCGCAGAATGAAAAATACGGGGCAGACTGATTCTTTTCCGAGATATCTACAATAGTTATATTCTCTTGAGAGGCCTTAATTTCCACCTTTGCCGGTTCCAAACCTGTATTGGTTTCTATAAGCCCGGCCAATATAACGAGTAATCCCTGTCCTACCACAGTAGCCACTCTGTAAAAAGTGCTTCTTATTCCTACATAAAGCGATTGTTGGTGAGTATTAAGTCCGTGCATATAAAAACCGTCTGCAGCTATATCGTGAGTAGCTGAAGTTAAGGCTACCAACCAGAAGGCTGCCAAGGTGAGACGGAAAAAGAGCGAGGCAGGAATAAAGAGGGCTATGGCAGCAAAGCCAATCGCCATAACAAACTGCATTGCAACCGTCCACCAACGCTTGGTTTTAAGTAAATCCACAAAGGGGCTCCAAAAAGGCTTAATAACCCAAGGCAAATAGAGCCACCCCGTATAGAGGGCTATATCTGTGTTGGATATACCAAGTCTCTTGTACATTATTACAGACAAGGTCATTACGGCAACATAAGGGATACCTTCTGCAAAATAAAGAGTTGGAATCCAAAGCCAAGGATTTCTTTTTGTTTCCGACTTCACAACCGAAGATGTATCTGAGTTCTTCATATTATGATTACTATTTAGTATTTCTTAACAATCTCCGAATTAGGATAATAGTGATAGAGAATAGAATCGTAGTCGTAGCCTTTGGCACCCATAACAGCAGCACCTATCTGGCACAAGCCCACACCGTGTCCCCAGCCTGCTCCGTAAAGTTCAAATTTGGCAGGCACTTCTTGCGAATCTGCAGAAAAATACTTGCCGGCAGCATTTAGTCTTTTAACTACAAAAGCTGAACTGTATAGGTGGCTTTCAGACAATATCCTCCTTATTTCCAACTCTTTACCTATAATCATACTCTTCTTTGTTCCTACAATCTTTACTCTTATCAACCTGCCGCTGGTACCCCTTTCTATAGGAATAATATCCACTATATTGCCAAAGTCTTCGCCACTCTTTTTAGCAACAAGGGCAGAGAGTTCTTCCTGAGTATAATCTACTTTCCAACGATAAAAATTCAGAGTTTCTTGGTCGTAGTTATTCAAAACCTGAGACAGTATATTCGCATCCTTGGTATTGCATAGAGCCTCAGGCTCTGCAAAAATCCATGCCTCTGCCTTTCCCTCTTCTCTCAAATCTAAAATGGTTGCAGCGGCTCTACCATACTTTCTCAGCGATACATTCTTTTTCGTATCTGACTCAGTACGAGCCTCTATCTCCACCTTAACACTCTCTTCGCTATCTCTTACAACCTCTAAATAATCATAATGAGTATCTTCCCATGCGCTTTCAAACTCCTCCAACATACCTCCACAACATTTATAGAAACGAGCATCGCATATCTGCCCTTCGTACCACAATACCTCGCCCCAAGTTTCATCTACAGCCTTTCTTACTTCCTCAGTAGAAGCTCGAGTAAGTCCTTGATACCTTTGACAATGATCGTCGGCGCAAACATCAAAGTTGATATGATCGTCTTTATCGTACCACTTTATCAGCTCAGAGCAATCATGTTCGCTGTTAGTA
>ONYJ01000009.1 GCA_900322025.1 uncultured Bacteroidales bacterium
AGTTTGCATCAAGAATTATAATCAAGTAATTATTTCGAGGAAGAGTTTGCACCAAGAATTATAATCAAGTAATTATTCTAAGGAAGAGTTTACACCAAGAATTATAATCAAGTAATTATTTCAAGGAAAAACTTGCATCGAGATAATGATAATCTTTTATAAATGAGATTAAGATTGGAGTATGAGTAAAAAAAAGATACCAGATACAGCTTATTACCGTTTAGACAACATAGTGGCTCCCGCAACAGCTGTAGGCAGTGGTGCTATAGGTATCATCCGCCTTAGCGGAAATGATGTAATAACCATTGCTGATGCTATATTCACTCCCAGCCGACGCCAAGGCAGTAAAACATCAAGCCTCAAAGGTTCAGATTCCTACAAGCTTGTCTTTGGCAAAATAATGGAAACACCTATTTCTGTCCGCAAGAAAACTGTCGGCAATACAGACCAGAAAACATCTTTTGAATCTGACTTAAAGACCTTTTCAAATTCAGCTTCTCAGACATACCACGCAAATGAAAAACTTATAGACGAATGTCTTGCTGCAGTTTTCCGTGCTCCTAATTCCTATACCGGAGAAAACAGCGTGGAGTTCTATACCCACGCATCTTCATACATAATGGAGAAGGTTCAGCGGATGCTACTGGATGTTTCCGCCACTCTCTTGAAAGAAGGAAAGATTTCCTCTCCACTCCGTGTTGCCGATGCCGGAGAATTTACCAAGCGAGCCTTCCTTAACGGCAAGATGGACTTGGCACAGGCAGAAGCTGTTGCAGACCTCATAGCCTCAGAAACAGAAGCATCACACGCTATAGCCATAAATCAAATGCGCGGAGAGTTTTCTAAAGAACTTAGGAATCTGCGACAGGAACTCTTAGGCCTCTGTACCCTAATTGAACTCGAATTAGATTTTTCTGAAGAAGACGTAGAGTTTGCAGACCGGCAGAAGCTTTCCAATCTGATGAGCGCCACCTATATAAAAATAAAAGACTTAGCCGATTCTTTTGCACTTGGTAATGTGGTTAAAAGCGGCATTCCTGTTGCTATAGTGGGGGCAGTTAATACCGGTAAAAGTACTTTATTAAACCTGATAGTCGGAGAAGAAAGAGCCATAGTTTCCCCTATTCAAGGCACAACCAGAGATACCATAGAAGACAATATAAATATTGGCGGCACAATGTTCCGTTTTATAGATACAGCCGGTATTCGCAATACGCGCCAGACTATTGAGATGATGGGCATAGAGAGAACTTGGCGGAAACTCAAGGAAAGCTCAGTTATCATCCTGATGTTAGATTCAACCAATGCCGACTCCTTCCGACCATCCATAAAATCCATCGCCGAAAAAATAGACCAAAAGCGGCAGACACTTATAATAATTGCCAATAAGTTAGACAAAAACAGCATAGAAGGCGAGGTTGCTACTACAGAAGTAATTCGTACGAGTAACCATTCTACCAAGGTGGGCCAGAAAAATATCAGAACTCAAAATGAGGTGGTTGCTGATGATATAGTAGCCCATAAAACGGCAAGCCAGAAAACAACAAAAGCAAAAGATAGTAATCTATCAACACAACGCAACCTTATTGCGAATTCCATTCAGCGCATCTGCCTCGATTTGAAACTCAAAAAAGTAAAGATATTTACCACATCACTTAAAACAGAACGCACAGAAGCAAAACAAACCGTAGAATCTTTCCTATCCGACATAGGTAATAGATTTATAAACAACATAAAAGGGAAGAATTACGTAACTAATTTGCGTCATTATCAAGCACTCAAAGATGCGCAGGCATCAATTGAAAAAGTTTTAGATGCCTTAGATACCAACCTCCCTACCGACCTTTTGGCCCAAGATCTCCGGCAAGCCACAAATGACCTCGGTAGCATAATAGGAGAAATCACCAGCCAAGATGTATTAAACAATATTTTTGCACATTTCTGCATCGGAAAGTAGATTCTGCGTGGGAAAGTGATTTTTTGCAAAGAAAAGCATACCATCTGCA
>ONYJ01000004.1 GCA_900322025.1 uncultured Bacteroidales bacterium
CCAATGACATCGATTTTTTTTGCAAAGGCTACTGCTATGGGCATCCCTACATAGCCAAGACCAACCAGTGCCAATCGAGTCTCTTTATTTACCAAACGTTCATATAGTCCATCAATGCAGCTTGACCCATTTACCATTTTATTGCCTCCAAAAATAAAAGCATCCATCATATAATGCTCAATAATTCACTCGAATTTATAGATTTTCTCTATACCATTGAATTGCTTCTTTTATACCTCTCTCAAAACTCCAATCCGGGGAATATCCGAGAAGCTTTTTGGCTTTGCTAATATCAGCATTACTATGTTTAATATCTCCTGCGCGATCAGGTCCATAATTTGGCTGAACATTAATGCCAAGCGCTTTCGTTAAATCATAATAAATGTCAATTAAATATTCTCTTCCACCATAAGCAATATTAAATGCTTGTCCGGATGCTTCATGACTTCCAAGACAGGCTTTCAAATTTGCCTCGATGACATTTTCAATATATGTAAAATCTCGACTCTGCTTACCGTCACCATTAATTGTAGGGACTTCGCCATGCAGAAGCTGTCTAATGAATCGCGGAATCACAGCCGCATATGCTCCGTTTGGATCCTGTCTTTTACCAAATACATTGAAATAACGAAGACCATATGTGTCGAGTCCATAGTGCATTGTATACTGCTTAGCCCATTCTTCATCCGCTCTTTTCGTCACAGCATATGGAGAAAGAAGATTTCCCTCTCTTCCTTCCTTTTTAGGAAGAACCGGTTCATCACCATAGACAGATGAGCTTGAGGCATATACAAACTTTTTAACTTTATTCTGTCTTGCTGCTTCTAACATATTCAGCGTGCCCATAATATTATTAGCACAATAAAAAAGCGGCATCTCTATGCTTCTCGGTACAGACCCCCATGCTGCTTCATTCATAACATAATCGACGCCGCCGCAAGCATTCATACAAGCATCCAAATCTTTAATATCGCCTTTAATAAATTCGTAATTTGGGTTATCAATGAATAAATCTACATTTTCCTTTTTTCCGGTACTTAAATCATCAAGACACCTTACTTTATAGCCAAGTTTTAATATTGCTTCGCATAAATTCGAACCTATAAATCCTGCGCCTCCGGTAACAAGAAAAATACTATTTTCCGGAAATTTAACATTCTGATAACTCATGATCTTTATTCTCCGTTTTCTAAAGCAAAAGCCTGTCCGCATCCTTCATCGGATGCAGGCAGATTCATTCTGTCATTGGTATTTGATTTGCTGAAAACATAGCTGGCTTTCGGTTTATGTTGTTGCTCTGTCTCGTCTTGCTCATGCCAAATTCTTCCTTCTATGCAGGTGGTGTAAGCATTGGGATGGGAAGGGGATGGACCTGGATCAGCCGGGTGCTATGGGTGATAGGGATGCTCTGTCCTTTGCCGCATGCTTTCTGCACGATATTTACTATTAGTATTTATCGGCGGGTTTAGGGGAAAGCATTAACAGATGATTCGATATTATATATACAGTATCCGTAAGAAAAACGTCTACAGTGATATCGTGGAATGTTTGATATTATTCTTCAAGATGCCACCAAGATGGTAGGCGGTTAACCCTCTATGGAGGGACTGTACTCTCCGATCTACATATATCTGACTCGTTCTTTCATGCCGGTGGTGTAAGCATTGGAAACTCACGACTGAATTTATGATGGCAAAAGGATATTTTTTAATATATGATTATTTCAGAGTATCCTTTCTGATTGCTGCGATATTTTCTTGTAGAAGGAGAAGCGTAATTATGATGTATCCTTTCATGACATTAAACGATGGAACAGAGATTGTTCATTCTGAAACCTTGCCGGATGGGCGTGTAAAGGTTTACATAGAAAAGCCTGATGCAAAGGATTGTTTTCATCATGCGACCTGCTATCTTCCTCAATACACTTGGGAGGATATATTTGGATTTTCAGATGAAGAAATAAAGAACTACCAGGAATTTATCGAGTCTACTGCTCATTTGATCATTAAGTTCGCGAAAGAAGGAGGACTAGAGAATGCCTCAGGTTTTTAAGGTCGGTTCATATTTCGTCTATTTCTGGTCGAACGAGGGTGATCCGCTTGAGCCTTGTCATGTGCATATTGCTTTAGGAAGTCCCACCGCAAATGCAACAAAGGTATGGATAACGAAATCTGGACGGTGTCTTCTCTGTAATAACAATTCACATATTCCTTCCAAGGTTTTAGGCAATATTATGAGTGTCATCGAAGCAAGAAATACAGATGTAATATCAAAATGGATAGACTATTTTGGAATCATTAATTATTATTGCTGAAATATCGGTGGTGTGAACATTGGCCTTGGGATGGGAAGAGAATGAACCTGGATCAGCCGAATGCTTTTAGTCAGCCCTACTCTTTTTATATAATCAGTCAGTTAATCTCTTCAGAGAAGAGATTCTCATAATCCTGCATTTCATGGTATATGCCATCGACATTGGCTGTCTTTCCATTGATTTTGTACAGCATCACGTAATCATGATGAAGAAATTTTATTTTGTGATATCTCCGTTCCCGTAAATCAGGGTCATCACAATACCGAAGGCTATCGGCAACCAACTTAAGTTTTTCAATCGTGTCAAGTGCATCATCAAGAACAGCATTTGCAGCCTGATCGTTAAGAAGCGTATATTGTATATAGTTTACATAATCATTTAGCTGTCCCTTGGCTCGGTTGGAAAGAATAACATCATACGAATCCATGCTGTTTTTTTAACTCCATGATAGCGGCAGATGCTTCCTGGCATTTGCCTTCTGCGATTTGTTTCTCGGATTCATCAAGTTCTGATAAAATCTTCTCTTTGGATTTCGGCATGAAAGGATTCGCCGGGCGCTCCGCTGTGAAAAGCTCCTGTGTAAATAGCAAAACCTTCTTTTGTGCTTCCTCCGGCATGGTCTCTAGCATAGAAACGGTCGTTTCAATTGTGCTCATAACTTATGACCTCCATGTCTTAATGTCAAAATATTGGCTTAATATCTATAGCCGGCTTTTTTTGCTTTAACTATAAACTTTACCATTAAATAATGTCAAGGTATCAAACAGCTGTGATGCATACTGTCATTTTATATTCTGTCCCGGCATCGGAAATGCTTCCTTCTGCATCGGTGGTGTAAGCATTGGGATGGGAAGGGGATGGATCTGGATCAGCCGGGTGTGATGGGTGATGGGGATGCTTTGTCCTATGCCGCATGCTTTCTGCACTATATTTACTATTAGTATTTATCGGCGGGTTTAGGGGAAAGCATTAACAACTGGACAAATATCTGTGCAGGTGGGATAAGCATTAGGATGGGATGTTCTGTGGTTTAAGATTTATACAATTTTAATGATTGTTATGTTATACTTTCTTCGTAGACTTGGTCGCATTTTTTAGGAGATCACCCATGGGATATAATATTCCG
>ONYJ01000014.1 GCA_900322025.1 uncultured Bacteroidales bacterium
CATTCGCCGGCTGGTTATGAGATAAATGGAAGACCAACATCAACCCATCCTACTGATGGTAGAACCAATAGCCACAGCACTCTGCACGATACACATTATGACTATAGAACAGAAGGTATAGGCTATTCCATCAAAAATCCTCACGATGTTTGTAGGACAGGGAATGTTTACGACTGGATAAAAGGTGATAGTCACCCATACAACCTATGGTTTGCAACCAACCATCAGATAGGCGATGCGGCGCCAACTACCACACCCGTAAAGACTATTTATGACCCTTGTCCTCCGGGCTTTGTTGTTCCAAGAAAGACATTTGCCACCGGCTTTACCGTAAGTGGCGGAGCCAGGGTTGATGGAGCTGAAAATCTGAATCTTGTGGAGGGAAAGAATGAGTTTGAATGGGGATGGTGGTTCAAGCGAAACAGTTCAGACACAAAAGGTCAATTCTTCCCGGCTTTTGGAACGAGAGGAATAAATGGTGGTGGCTTAAATTTTGTTACAGCCAGAGCATATTATCAAAGTGCAACATTGGCAGAGCAATTAGTGCCTTATAATTTCTATTTCTACCATTGGTGGAGCAAGACAGAAAACCCTACACTGACCTCTTATGTTGTTACATTGTACGATACGCCTAGGCCATCGCGTGTATTGCCTTCTACAGTGTGGCCGTCTGCAGAATAATAGGGTGTGTCGGTTGGGCATCCCAAAAATGAAATAGCTCTTAGTCCCCACCTTGGGCGGAGGCCAACGGCAAAACAAGGCGTAAATGCTCTTAGCCCCCGTTCTTGTCTGGGGATTAGCTGCACCACACCTAAACCATATATCTCATACAGGGTTTCAATTATTATTTATAATTTTGTGCACCACCTAATAACTGTGGCCCACTTAATTTATAACCGTTTATAGTCATGGATAAGAAAGTAATGGTATTCTCTGCTCCCAGCGGCGCAGGGAAAACAACAATAGTAACGCATCTGCTTAAAACCTTCAGCAAACTTGAATTTTCTGTATCTGCAACCTCTCGTGCTCCCAGAGGCAAAGAAGTAAATGGCAAAGACTACTACTTCCTATCTGCCAAAGAGTTCAAGAAGAAAATCAAAAACAAGGAATTTGTGGAATATGAAGAAGTATATCCCGGCTCTTTCTATGGAACTCTCAAAAGCGAAGTTGATAGAATATGGGCAAAGGGCAATGTAATAATGTTTGATGTAGATGTTAAGGGAGGAGTTAACATAAAAAAACTCTTCGGCGAAAAGTCGTTCACGGTATTCATTCAACCCCCTTCTTTGGAAATTATGGAACAGAGACTTAGAGCTCGTGGGACCGATACAGAAGAAGCCATCAAAACCAGAATAGCAAAGGCGGCCGAAGAAATGACATACGCTGCTAAGTTTGATGCTGTTTTGGTAAACGATATTCTCGATGAATCTTTTACTAAGGCAGAAAGACTCGTAAAACTATTTACAGGCCTAAAGCCAAAGCGAATAGTCGCAAAAACAACAGCCAACACTAAAAAAGCCACAACTTCTAAAAAAACAGCAACTTCTAAAAAAGCAGCAATTAAGAAAACCACTACCGCCTACAAAAAAGCTACTACAACTAAAGACAAGGCGACGGCAAGCAATACACCGGCTAAAAAGCAACCGCCAACTCTAAAAAAACACAGCTTCTAAAAAAGCAGCAATCACCAAAAAAGTAGCAGCCAAGAAAACCACTACCGCCTACAAAAAAAGCTAAAAAAATTTAGCACTGAGATGAAAAGAGTTGCATTGTATTTTGGTTCTTTTAACCCCCTCCACTATGGGCACTTGGGTATTGCGGAGTACATCATTCTTAACTTCTGCATAAACAGATTTGAGATGGTATTAAGTCCGCATAATCCATTCAAAGACAAAAATATACTATTACACCCACAAACAAGGCTCGCATCTCTTAAAAAAGCTATTAGGCTATTCAATAAAGATTTAAGCGTAAAAATCAAAGAGAGAAACTCTTTATTAACATCCTCTGCCATGCACAACTCGTTGAGGCTTTATCAGCCGGCAAAAAACAGCAAGGTATGGAAA
>ONYJ01000227.1 GCA_900322025.1 uncultured Bacteroidales bacterium
ATTGCTGTTTTCTGCTTGAAATCTGGCTGCGGTATCACCGCCATATCGCCAAAGACCAAGAACTTAGGATAGTTAGGGTGCTGCATCACAGAAATATGACTCAATACAGCCTTAGGAGGCAGCAAGCCCCATTCCTTATTGAGAATACCTCTCATATACTTGTCTGTAGAGCATAGTCCTTTCATCAAAACATCGGCATTTTTATCATGAACGGCAGTTACCGCTTCCTGAATAGCTTTCTGTTCTACAGGAATATCTACAATATTGAACTTTGCAATATCAATTTTTTCTTTCTGGCATACGGCCTCTATCATTTTGCGGTCGCCATAGAGAGTTGCCTCGCAAAAACCTGCATCTATTGCCATGCTGGCGGCGCATACTGAGTGGTCATCTACACCCCATGCAACAGCCAATCTTCTCTTTGGATTGGCTTTAAGAAGTTCATAAACCTCATCAAAAGTCTTCATGTTCTATTTATTTGATATTATCACTAATTATTGTAATCTACATGTGCTCTACATCTTTACCAGCTTCATGGTATCGGTGGCAATCACCAGTTCCTCGTTGGTTGTAACAACAGCCACTTTAACTTTAGAGTCTTTCTTTGTAAGAATTGCACTCTTGCCTCTTAGACCATTATTGATGTCTGAATCAAAGTCAATTCCAAGATAGCCACACTTTTCCCCAATATAAGCTCTGGTTGCAGGATCGTTTTCTCCGATACCACCTGTAAACACTATCAAATCAACACCTCCCATAGCTGCAGAGAAAGCACCTACAAATTTTAACAACCCATAGCGGAATATCTCAAGCGTAAGTTGAGCCCTCTTATCGCCTCTGGAAGCAGCCTCCTCAAGGTCTCTCATATCGGAAGACACTCCCGAAACTCCCAAGAAACCGCTCTGCTTAGTAAGAATCTTATCTAACTCATCTACAGACAAGTTATATTTTTTCATCAGATAAGTTACCACGCCAGGGTCTAAAGCACCACATCTGGTACCCATTATGAGACCGTCTATGGTAGTCATACCCAAGGAAGTATCAACAGCTCTGCCATTCTTTACAGCTGTAACGCTACTACCGTTCCCAAGATGACAAGTTATTATGTTGGAATCGTGATAATCTATACCGGCCAACTCTGCACCAACCTTGGAAACATATCTATGACTGGTACCATGGAAGCCGTAGCGGCGAATCTTATCTTTTTCGTAGTATTCATAAGGAAGGCCGTAAGTATAGGCATGTGCAGGAATTGTCTGAAGGAAAGATGTATCAAAAACTGCTACCTGTGGAACCTTAGGCAAAGTATTCTCTACTGCTCTTATTCCTAACAAACCGGCAGGATTATGAAGCGGAGCCAATACAGAACACTTGTCTATACCCTCTTTAACTCTCTGATCTATTATGCAACTCTGCGTAAAATATTCTCCACCATGCACAACTCTGTGCCCTACCGCATCTATCTCATCCAATGAGCGCAGAATACCATATTCTGAATCTGTAAGCAAACCAAGCACATCTTTAATACCCTCTGTGTGATCTGTCACCTTCTTGTGAGTTTTATGTTTGTCTTTACCCGGTACAGAGTGTGTTGTATCGCCTTCCTCCATACCGATTCTCTCCACAAGACCTTTAGCCAGCAGAGAATGTTCACTTTCGCTCTTCATATCCAGCACCTGATACTTGATAGAAGAACTACCACAGTTTAATACAAGAATTATCATATCAATTAAAATTTCGTTAAAGCGCAAAAATAATAAAAAATATATTCTGAGCATCTGTTTTTTATGCTATTAAACAACCCACTGCCACTTACTGCCACTTAAACATATTCCCGCAGCAAAAAAACAGCGTACATCCACATATAAATGCTTTTTATTCACGCATAAACAGTTTACTTTTTACATACGAACGATTTTCGGCAAACGATTGTTGCTCGCATATAAACGCATTCTATACACATATAAACGGCTTACAATTATGGAAACAACAGAATTATAGCAATAAGTTAAACTCATTCCACTATTTCTTCATCAACTGAATTGCAAGGATTTTATTTTTACAACATAACTTAACCTAAAGCAACACAAGCATAAAAATAACCTAACACAAAGCATAAAAGCAACACAAGCCTAAAAATAACCTAACACAAAACCTAAAAGCAATACAAGCATAAAACAATACAAGCATAAAAAACAATATAGCTAAGTCTGAGAGAATGAAAATAAAGTCAGGTATTATAACTCTCTGTTTTCTTGCGGGAATTGCAGCATGTTATCACTGTTGTCCAAGAGTATTATGTTCACCTACAGCTACATATATCACTTTAGTTACGATATTGCCGGCAGTGTATCTAACAAAAAAGCATCCAAAGGCCTTTGTTCTCATAGTTTGCGTATCGGCTTTCGTATGTGGAGTTCAACGAATGGCGGTCTGCAACTACGCTTCAAGTAATCAATCACGCCCTAAAATAGAACGTACTTTGGAACGGTGGACTACCGAAGTAAGAAACAGTATTGAAATACGCCTGCAAAAGGTCATAAAAAAACAAGAAAATCGGGCCGTTGCATCTGCCCTGCTTCTTGGCAATAAAGCCCAATTAGATAAAACCACCAAGGTAGCTTTCCGCAATGCAGGCGTTAGTCACACTTTGGCTTTGTCTGGACTTCATGTTGGTATTATATGGGGATTAGTGTGTACTATATTTACCGTTTTCAAGCGCAACTACAAAACTAAGATAGCTGGCATATTTCTCAGCTGTAGTATAATGTTCACATACGCTTTTTGCACCGGAATGGCTCCATCTGTATCCAGAGCATGCATTATGTTGGTTGTATGGAAGATAGGCAAATATTTCTGTAATGCTAGAAACAAAACAGATGCACTTTATCTGGCGGCTCTAATTATCTCCCTTTTTAACCCCATGGCAAGCTTAACTCCCGGCTTTCAACTATCTTTTGCTGCTGCTGCCGGCATTATCTTCATTTATCCCGTGATTAAAGCCAGCATAGATGTAATTATGCGCTGCAATAAAAGTTCTCTAAGTATCAAAAAAATAGCACGGTATATCCTCGATTTGTCTGGTATTTCTCTCAGCTGTCAGATTGCAACACTCCCGCTCATCCTGTTCTATTTTGGCAAGACAAGCGGGAATTTTCTGATTTCCAATATAGCAGTAGCACCTCTTGTTACTTTTTCTATCTATAGTTCCGTAGGTTCTATACTGCTGGCTAACATTCCTCTGATTGGCAAACTCTGCATTTATATTTCCAATGTATGCCTAAGCCTGCTGAGAGAAACCGTTATGTTCTTTGGTTGCTAACTACTTGCAATAAGCATCGTAGAGTTCCTGAGGCACCTCTTTTTCCAAAAGGTAACGATACCAGAATCGATAGTCGTTAAAGGCCGAGAACCTGCCCTGGCTGCCAGTATATCCGTGCAACTGACGAGGATAAATCATCAGGTCGAACTGTTTTCCCATCCGCTGCATTTTAAGCGCCAAATTCATGGTATTCTGAATATGCACATTATCGTCTGCCGCTCCGTGTGTCAGCATCAAATAGTTGGAAGAATCGCCCTTATAGCCGGATGCCTTTATTCTGTCTGCCACAATAGTACGCTTGTAACCCTCCGGATTTCTTTGCGGAGTATCCATAAAACGCTCGGTATAATGGCTATCGTAAAGCATATAATCATACACACCGCCACCGGCTATACCGTACTTAAAATATTCACAGCCTTCTGTTACGCACAGAGTAGCCATACTGCCGCCATAAGAAAAACCATTTATTCCTATCTTATCCTCATTTACATAAGGAAGTGAACGCAGACATTTTGCCCACTCAATAAAGTCTTTTAGTTCAATATCAAAAAAGTTGCGATACATAAAGTTACAACCTTCCTTGCCGCAGTGTCCGCTTCCGCGATGATCCATTCTGAATTGTATAACATCCTGATGAGCCCACCACTGATTGCTGGCAGATATTGGCGTCCAAGAATCTGCAACTACCGGTGTATTAGGCCCGCCGTACATGTATATAATTACCGGATATTGTTTGGAGGCATCAAAATTAAGTGGAAGAGTTATTTTCCCAGGAATAGTATAGCCATCTGGTGTTGTTATATATACCATTTCCGGAACTGCAAGGTTGTAGCTATCAAAATCTGCCCCCTTAGAATCTGCCAGAATAGTCATCTTACCAGAACCGTCTGTTGGCAACAACACCGCCATACTCGGAGTTTGTGCATTGCTGCACAAAGCTGTAACATATTTGAAATCGTCAGATAACTGCAACGAGCCAAAAGTATAATTGCCCGTAGAAATTCGAGTGGTTTTACCTTTCTTTAGAGAAACCTTATAAATATCTACTCTCGTACTTATTTCTGTTTTTGAGGTAAAATACAACTCACCTTTCTGCTGATCTATTTTCAAAAGCTTTATATCCCAGTTGCACCCATTAGTGAGGCACTTCTGTATTTTACCATCAAAAGACTGATAGTATATCTGCTCCCACATGGTAAAGTCTCGTACCATGTAAAAACCATTTTTATCAAATAGCATTTGTTCCGGCCAATCTATCCAAGTATCTTGATGCTCTTTATAGATTTGTTCCTTATTGCCGTCAGAAGGATTTACAGAATAAAATATCAAATCCTGCTGAACTCTTGGCATCCACGGAATTATAAAGCGTGTAGATTCTGAATTCCAGAAAGGGATTCCAAAGTATTGGTCTTCTTTCTGGTCAAAATCTGCCCACACTATATTTCCGGAACTTATATCGGCAAAACCTATTCTAACCTCCGGATTCTTTTCTCCAGACATTGGATAATGCGTTGCAAGTATCTGGTCTTTAGCTTTTGATATATCATATATCGGAAACATTGGAACCTGACTATCGTCAAATCTATAGAAAGCTATACTCTTGCTGTCTGGGCTCCACCAAAATGCCTTGTATTGAGAAGAACGCCCCAGTATCTCCTCAAAATATACCCAAGAAGCCCGTCCGTTGAGAATAACATCGCTACCGTCTGAAGTAATCTTTTTGGCCTTATCAGATTTTATATCATACACATACAGATTCCCTTCATAGGTAAATGCCAAAAAGTTGCCATCTGGGCTGTATGTAGGATTCAACAATTCGCCGTTGCCCTTTATTGCCGCATTTGCCTTCTTGGCATCCGCCCTCAAGCCTTGGGCATTGGAAGTGTTTGTGCGTGGCCTCTGAGTATAATCTTCATATTTGCCCGTCTTAACATCATATATTTTGAATACAGGAGACTCTTTGGCAGGGTCTGCATAAGAGAGCAGTATTTTCTCGTACCCTATCCATCTTGGCGGATAAACAAAATTTTCAAGATTAGGTAAATCTCCCCGTGCTATCTGCTGAAGCGTTAAATTCTTCTTCTGAGCACATACGCTAAGGCTCACCAACGCCATTAGCAAATGCAATAATGCAATTTTTATATACTTCATATTACTTTAGGTATTTCTTGTCAAAGTTAACTAAAAATACTTTCTCTACGGCACGTGTAAGAGCCGTGTACAACCACTTCTTATCATCCATGGTAATATCTTCTTTCCAGAGTATGTTATCTATAAAGACGCATTTCCATTGACCGCCCTGACTCTTATGCCCGGTTATGGCAGAGCTGTATTTTATCTGTAAAGCATTGTAGTATTGGTCTTCTCTAACGCACTTATAACGCTTTTTCTTTGGCTGCACGCCTTCATAATCGGCAAAAACTCCTTCAAAAAGAGCCGCCTGCGCATTATTATCAAGAGAAGCTGTATTGGAAAGTAGAGTATCCAAAATAACCTTGGCATCTACCTCACAATCGTTATAATCTGGAAAAGAGAGGGTTGCATCTGCAAAACGGAGGCCATAACGGTCTTGATAATTGGATATATTTACCAGATAGGCCATATCGCCGTTGGCTATAAAATCGAACTCTTCTTCTCGGCCTTCAAACTGATAGCAGTTTTTAACAACCATAAGCCTATCGCCCCTGCACAGCATTTCCTCCAAACATAATACCTGAGAACGAATACCTTGATTATATCTATTTGCCCTAAGATTACTTCTGCATAAAACAATCACTTCTTCTGAACCGTATCGCGATATCTCATCTTGCAAAGTTTCTATTAACTCTCCTCCGGTTATGGCCGTAATATCGGTATAGGAAGATACATCAAATATTGGAGAGCATAGGTCTCCATCTGTTATCTGCTGCCTCAACATAGTGGCATTTACAAGTATGCCGCTACCAGAAGCCTGCCTTACCACATCGGTAAGAGAAACAGCCATCAAATCAGAACTATATCGCTGCATATACTCCAAACTCAATGCCGGACTCAGGTCTAAACCAACAGGAGGCAATTGCGCCGGATCGCCTATTAACACCACACGGTTAGATTTAGATTGGCGAATAAACTCCATTAAATCTTCTAAAAGATTTCCGCTGCCAAATATAGATTCAGAGGCTTCTGCACTCGAAATCAAAGACACCTCGTCTATAAAATAAACGGTGTCTTTAGCCTTGTTAAAGTTCAAAGAAAACTCACTCAAAGGGCTTCCCTGAGTTTTCATCCTGTAAATATGCCTATGAATAGTACTGGCTTTTTCTCCCGTAAAACCAGATAATACCTTAGCCGCCCGCCCTGTTGGAGCCAACAAGACATACCGCATACCCAAAGATTTAAGCGTTGATATACAGGCTGCTATAGCAGATGTTTTGCCCGTGCCGGCAAAACCGGAAACAAGCATAATAAAGCGTTCTTCTGCATTGGTTGTTAAAAAACTACCCAGTTTACGGAATAATTCCTCTTGCCCATGAGTAGGCTGCACACCTAATCTCTCCCGCATTTTTGAAGTCAGGAAATCCGACATGCCCCTCATTTCCATCTTCTTATAACCAAAAATGCCAATACCGGATATATTTCCAAACGGCCTAAAAACATTTCTATGGTAAAGATAATTTTGCTCACTACAGGAAAGTCGCCATAGTTGCCGAATGAACTCAAACTACTGAATGTAAGACCTGTGTTTGCAGTACAAGCCAACGAAGTTGTAACCGCTGTTTTCAAATCTAAGCCGGTTGCAGACAATAAAATGGCCCCAACAAATATTATTGAACTAAAAAAGACCAGATACAGATTAGTCTCTCCTGTTATGTCGGCATCGAGAATTCTGTTGCCCATTCTTGGTTTTATAACCGCATTCATGTGCAGCTGACGCTTTAGGCGTGCTTTTAGCGAGCTGACACTAACGCATATACGATCTGCTTTAACTCCTCCCGTAGTAGAGCCGCTGCCGGCCCCTTGAAATGCCAAATAGAAAAAAATCAGTATTGCAGCTACCGGCCATTGCTGAGTTTCTGCATTAGCAAAACCGGTTGTACTTGCCGCAGAAACATTCATGAATGCACTATGGCGCAAGGCTGACAGAAAATTAGTTTCAGTTCCCCCTACCAATAAACTGAATGTAGTTATGGCTATAGAGCCTATCAAGACAAAGGAATAAAATTTAATAACAGGATCTTTAAACATCCTCAAAGATTTGGAGCGAAACGCAAGATATATAAGTCCGAAGTGCAAACCGGAAAAGTACATAAATACAATCATAATGGTTTCCACTACAGGAGAATTAAAAGCTGCTGCAGAAGCATTGCGAGTGCTAAAACCGCCTGTTGCAGAAATACTCATGGAATGATTTAAAGCATCAAAGAAGCCTACTCCGGCCAAAACTAAACAAACTGTCTGCAACACAGTAAGACCCACATATACCAAGAGAATTATTCTGGCTGTTTCAGTTACTTTAAACTTATAATTCTGCTTAGAGAGAGAGCCCATCTCGAGAGTAGATAAGCGTAGGCCGAAAGTTGCTCTTGCATAAGGCAATACCAAAATCATAAACACTACAACCCCTAAACCTCCTAAGTAATGAGTAGAGCTCCTCCAGAACAGTAGGCCGTGTGGTAACGCTTCTACATCGCTGAGCACGGTACAGCCCGTTGTAGTATAACCGCTAACACTCTCAAACCACGCATCTATAACAGAAAAGTCTCCACCCCAAAGTATATATGGCAACGCCCCAAACAAACAAACCAGTAACCATGTACATACTATTGTAAAAAAGCCCTCTTTAACAGATATGATACCAGATTTGCGCACAAAAATCAATGGGAACAAACCCACCGCCAGAGTAATTACTCCACTAAGTAGCAATGGCGAAAAAGAGGCGTCCAGTCCATAGCATAAAGAAACCAGTACCCCAAGAAACATAAACGCAGCATTGAACACCAATGCTATGCCAACGTTACGAGATACATAATTGATATTCATAATGCTATAGAAAATTATACAGACTGATTCTTTATCATCTGCTTGTGTTCTCTTACAATATCTTTTACGCTATCGTTGAGTTCCTCTATCTCATCTCCGGAATCTACATTCACATCAAAAGTCTTACGAGTAATCTTATAATTTCTCAGAGCCTTG
>ONYJ01000035.1 GCA_900322025.1 uncultured Bacteroidales bacterium
AGCAGGCGGTTGCCGGTTTTTGTTATCAACACATCGTCTTCTAAACGTATGCCGCCAAAATCGTAGTAGTCTTTAAGCTTAGAGAAGTTTATGAACTGAGCATTGATTTTTTCCTTCTTCCACTTTTCTATTAGGGCTGGTATGAAATAGATACCAGGCTCGTCTGTAATAACGTTACCTTCAACGAGTTTACGAGCCATACGCAAGCTTCTGTAACCCAACTTCTTACTCCGCTTAGCTGCACTTCCGTAGCCTACATAATCCTCTCCATAGTTCTCCATATCGTGAACATCTAAGCCCATATTATGGCCTAAACCATGTGGCATAAACAGTGCCGGTGCACCTGCCTCTACAGCTTCATCTACATCGCCTTTCATCAGGCCAAGAGCTTTAAGTCTTTCTGCAAATAAGCGATAAACAGCCACATGCACATCAAAGTACGCCACTCCCGGTTTTGCAAGTTTCAGGGCCAAGTTATTGGCATCGCACACAATCTGATATATTTCTTTCTGCTTTGTGGTAAACTTGCCGCTGCAAGGCATCGTGCGTGTAAAATCTGAACAGTAATTGTTATTATTCTCCGCTCCTGCATCTACTGTAAGCAACTTACCTTTTGTTATAATTCCGCTATGGTCGTGATTATGAAGAGTTTCTCCGTGCTGAGAAAGAATAGTGGCAAAAGAAACGCCGGCGCCGTTGCTCATGGCTATGCCATCCATCATACCTGCAAGCGACTGCTCGGCCACTCCCGGTTTACAGTTCTGCATCACAAAGTAGTGCATTGCATAACCTATGTTGCAGGCATGGTCTATTTCTGCAATTTCGTACTTGTCTTTCACTATTCTCTGCGATACTATAGCCTTGATAAGCTTCACCGATTCGTTCTTTTTCAAAGCTCCTGCCGGAATACCCAAAAGTTCCGAAAGCCATAGCTTTACCTGGTATCTATATGGGTTGATGAAATGTATCTTTCTGCCTGCTTTGATTGCAGCTTTGATATATTTTGCAAGCTCTGCAAGGGGTTTTGTTTTCTTAACTCCCACCTCGGCAGCCTGATCTGCTACACTCTTTTGGGGTCCCATCCAGATAATATCGTCTATAGAGACATCGTTCCCAAAGATTATATCTTCATTCTTATCAACATCTATTACTCCTGCAAAATCGGGAGCATTGATGCCGAAAAAGTAAAGGAAAGTACTGTCTTGGCGGAATTTGTAGCAATTGTCTTTGTAGTTTGCGGCAGCCTCGCTGTTGCCCGGAAGAAGAATGATTCCGCTCTCCATATCTTTGGCAAGAATCTGTCTTCTTGTCTGATAAACTTTCTTTGGAAACATAATAATATAAACTTATGAATTAGTAAAATTGATTTATAAAGATAGGTAATCCATGTAAAATATCAAAAATCAATAAAAAGGGGTTGCCAAAAATATTAGGCAACCCCCTTTCTTATAGAATACTAAAGTATATTAGTCCACATCCCAGAATACCGGAGTTGACCAAATATCAGGATCTTGTGCTTTAGGTTGTATAGCAAGAAGTTGTGTCTTGTTATATCTAATTTCGTGTGAGCACTGCATAAATCTCCTGAACCAATAGTTATTGGCACTCTTAGTTGCCCCAGGGAAGCAAGCTGTAAGATTGGTGTTGTACTTGGTAATATAAGGTCTGTCGAAGCCTTCATATACCACACCAAAGCTGCCTATGTTACCTGCGCTATAGTTGAATCTTCTCATATCCACCCAGTTCTGAAGAGTAAAGTTCATTGCTATAAACTTCTGGCACATAATCTTCTTCATACTGATAGGACCTGTATATACATCACTTGCATAGAAAGCAGAGATTTCAGATGCATCCATTCTTCCATAATATGGATTGATAGCAAAATCTTTACCGCCTTCTTGCTCTATCAGAATGGCTTGCATGTGGTCTATATGAGCTTTAATACCCTGCTGATATGCAGTTAACGCTCCACCTGCATCACCCTTTCTGAGTAAAGCCTCTGCCTTGATGAAACACATTTCGTGATAAGTGAGAACATCTGTCGGGGCCTCTGGTCTTGAATAGAATGTACCAGAGTTTTCAAATGTTTTAATGTCATCCGCATCTGTAACAAATCTTGAGCTGTAACCATCATAAGCACTACTAATAGCCCTATGGAAAGCTCTGATTGTAGAGTAAACAGTATCGCCGGCTCTTCTATAGTCTGTACTTGAATTATACCAAGTACGATACTTATAGTGTACCTTTACATCGTTACCTTCTACCTCGTAAACATGGTTACCATCTACAGAACTAATGAAGTTAGCCCTTTCGGTAGCATCTGCAATGGTGTACTTTATCACAACATCTTTCTTGGCTCCATTGAAGCTGCAGAGATTTGGAACAGTTGTGGCATTCATCATTATATCTGAATTAATGATATCTACACCTTGAGGATCATCATCCCAATACCGAGTATCGTTAACACCATCTGCGTTGGTATCTTTCCATCTCATTGTATGAGCAAGAAGCTTATGGTATCTCGGATCCTTTACATATCCTAAGGAAGAAGTGTACTTGTTTGTAAGCAAGTCTTTCATATACTGAGAATTACGGAAGTGATAACCCCATGCAGCAACATTAAAGATAAATGATGTTAATACAGGGTCGCCTATAAGAGGATCGGCATCTGTATCTGAATCGCTGTTAAAGTGTCTGATAACTGTGCTCTCGCTGTTATTGGTAGGACCTTGGGCCACTTCAGCCAAAACCGCATCAGGATTGTAAGAAGAGAGCTTGGATTGGTTATTTAACCATCTGGCTTTCAGACCATGGCAAAGCTTTATCCACTTTTGCACATTACCGCCATTCCAATTATCTCCAGCTGAAAGAGGGGTTGCTGTAGCTGGCTGCGATTTGGCAAATTCTTCCAAAGCTTCATCCAAAAGAGCTATACAGCCCTCATAGATAGTCTTACCATCGTCATAAGCAGGAGTTAATGCAGAACTTAAAGCCTCGGTAAAAGGCATTTCGCCATAAAGGTCCACTAACATAACAAATCCCATAGCTTTAAGAACCTTTGCCGCCCCAATATAATGATATGCATCTTCGGCAGTTGCTCTATCTATAAGGTCTTGAATATTAGCACCTCCATCTACAAAGAACATCTGATAAGGGTTTACTATACCTGCAGTGTAGGTATAAACGTTATAGTTCTGATAATCTCTGTAGCTGTTCATAGTAACCTGCTGACCGGTTATACCGGAAACAGTGGTAGAAGCATTACCATACGCATAGCCATAAGAGTGTTGTATCCATGGCAAGCGGGTAGCACAGGTTGCAGTTGCATTTGATGGAGTATCCGGATCTACGTTAATATCCATCCACTTGTTGCAAGAAACCAATATTACTGCAAGCAAGGCAGTCAGTATAAAACTGTATATCTTTTTCATAATTTTCATCGATTTAGAATGTCAGGTTTATTCCAAATGAAACTCCAGCTGTTGCAGGAACACCGCAATAGTCTATTCCTACAGAGCTTGAACCTATAACGCCAGAACCTGCAGCCGATGTTTCAGGATCCATACCCTTGTAATTTGTCAGCAGCCAAAGGTTGTTTCCAGAAATGGTAGCTGTTGCACCTTTGATAAACTTAACGTTCTTGATAAGATCTCTGAAATCGTAAGAAAGAGAAATTGACCTCAATCTCAACCAATTTGTATTGGTGATATATGAAGCCGTTTCTGCAGTTAAGGTTCCGTAATAACTTCTTATCATGTACTCTCCAGAACGAGACACGCCATTAACATCGTACATTTGTCCTGCTTTGTAAGTAGTAGAAATAGGGTCGGAGTAAGTATCGTTGCCGTCTGCGTCTGTGCCGGTAATGTACCTACCTGTAATGGTTACAGACTCTCTGGCCTCACTTCTCTTAGAAGTTCCGTGAGTTGTCATGTAGTAGTCTGTTCCGTTGAATACAGCACCACCTACTCTAAAGTCGAACAAGAATGATAAGTTCCAGTTCTTATACTGCAAAGAGCTGTTCAAACCGCCTATCATCTTAGGCTCTCTGTTGGCGATATAAACATCTGTAGGACCAGATACAGGCAGTCCGTCTGCCTTATTTACAACCAACTCTCCGCTTGGAGTTCTCTTCCACTTAGAACCGCTGATTCCCATAAACTTGCCGCCCTTTCCAAAAGAAGCTGCTTTTGCATTTCCGAGCTGTACGTCTGTAACGTAAAGAATCTCTTGTCCATCGAGAAGGTCATATACCCTACCACGGTTGCCGGAAAGGTTGAGGGTCAGATCCCATGTAAGGTCTTTCTTTGCAATAGGAGTTCCTGTAATGGCAAGCTCCATACCTTTGTTTCTGATAGAACCGCAGTTAACAGAAAGCAAAATGTAACCGGTTGCCTGAGACAGACGAGGTACTATAATCTGGTCTATAGACTTATTGTTGTAGAAAGTGTAGTCTAAGCCCAAACGACCATTAAAGAATCTGAGTTCTGTTCCTATTTCCCAAGAACGGGTTCTTTCCGGTTTAAGATAAGGATTACCTCTCTGCCAAGAGTTTCCTACTGAAGGGCCTGCAAGGTCTGCTATAGCGCTCCAAAGATATGTGTTGGTTACATACGCATCTGTATCTTTACCTACTTCTGCCCATGAACCTCTGATTTTACCAAATGAAAGAATATTGCTCTTAGGCATCAATTCGGTAAACACAAAGGAACCGCTGATAGATGGATAGAAATAAGAGCGATTGTCCTTAGGGAGAGTAGAAGACCAGTCGTTACGGCCGGTTAATGTCAGATAGGCGATATTCTTGTAAGAAGCTCTTATTTCGCCATAAACACCCATTAGTCTCTTCCTTGAATGGATTGACTGGAATCTCTTGTTGTCGTTTGATATGTTGGCAAAGCTGAAAGGTTCTTCAAGAATGAAGTTCCAACCATTTCTTCTTTCTGTATTGCGCTTGGTATCTTCGGCTGTCCAACCCAAAAGACCATTAAGGTCAAAGTCTCCAAACTGCTTGTGGAAATTCATCATCAGGTTAGAAGACAAATACTCCCTGTGTATGTCGTTCTCAGAGAGTTTACCATTCTGATACTGCTCTCTTACACCGGCTCCAGGATAAAGAAGGTTGTAGTCTCTTGTAACATAGTTATCGTAACCCAATCTGTAAGTAAGATTCCACCAGTCGGTAAACTTGTAATCTAATGTTACAGCACCAGTAAAACGGTTGGTGCGTTCGGTCAGTCTGTTCTTGTTTACTATCCAGTAAGGATTATCGAAATCGTCTGCAAGAGGTATTGCAGGGAACATACGATACTTGGTGCCGTCATCGTTCAGGTAGTGAGTCATATCCTCACTCTGAGGCCATGCATATACACTATTCATGGCACCTATACCACCGGAGTTGTAAAGTCCTCCCGATGTCAGTGTTCTTGTGGTGTGAGATACTGAGTAAGCAGCATTTACTCCAACTGTAAGTCTGTTGTACTTTTGGTCGCCGTTAAAGCGGAAAGTATTCTTGTCGAACGAAGTTGCAGGAACTATACCACCTTGGTCATATCTCGATACAGACAGATAGAACGAACCCTTATCTGAACCGCCGCTTATAGCTACGCTGTTATCAAAGATATGTGAGGTTTCAAAGAAATCTTTGATGTTATTATACATGGTAGTTGTTGACTTGGCACCCCAAGAATCGAGTATCTGATGGTCAGATAGAGTACCATCGGACAAGTAAGTTCCTCTCATGTATGTTCTTTGCTCCTCAGGATACCTGTTTACCCAGCTTGAAGTGTACTTTGAGCTGAAGTTTACCGATACGGGACCGGCAGTTCCTTTCTTGGTTGTAATGAGAACCACACCGGCTGCAGCACGAGAACCATAGAGGGCTGCTGCTGCAGGGCCTTTAAGCACAGATATATTCTCAATGTCCTCGGTACTTATATCCATAACACGGTTACTCTGAGAGGTAGAGGTTCTTACCATACCATCGAAGCCTGAGTTTCCTCCGATATTTGTCCCGTTATCGTAGATAATACCATCTACCACAAATAAAGGCTGATTGTCTCTTTCAAGCGATGTTCCTCCACGGATTACGATATTGGCTCCGGCACCTGCTGAACCACTACTCTGGGTTACATTAACACCGGAAATTTTTCCTGCCAAAGACTGAACCGCATTGGAAGTTCTGTTTTTGGTTATTTCGTCGGCCTTCAAGTCCTGAACGGCATAACCAAGAGCCTTCCTGTCTTTTTTGATTCCCATGGCAGTAATCACAACATCGTCGAGCAAGGTAGCGTCGTCTGTCATTGTTACATCTATAACGCTTCTCCCATTTACAGGAACTACAACATCTTTATATCCCAGCATCTGGAATACCAAAGTGCCGTTAGAAGGTACATTAATGGAGTAAGCTCCATTTGCGTCGGTAGAGGTACCGGTTTTGGTACCCTGCACCACTACTGCCAAACCGACTACGGGCTCGCCGTTTTGGTCAGTAACTTTTCCGCGGACATTAACATTCTGCGCAAAAATCTGGCCTATAGACAGCATAGCTGCCAACAGGAAAGCAATACCCAGATGTAAATGCCTGTTAGTTTTTGATTGATTGAACATAGTTAATCTTTTAGTTGATATTATGTTTAGTTTATTGGTTATAGTAATTTAATCGTCAATGCCAAATATAACGATTTTTTATGAGTAAAACTACTCCCGATATATTCTCTGCACATTTTTCTTGCAAAAAAAACATTGAGCCGTTTTTTTGAGTAACTTTGTGCGTAATATGCCAAGTGTAGGATTATCTAGTAAGTTGTTGCTATTCCCTTACTGGCTCACCTTAGCCATAAGGAATAAGCTGTACGACAAAGGAGTCTTAAAGTCTGAGCGCTTTGATATTCCTATAATATCTGTGGGCAACATCTCTGTAGGCGGCACTGGTAAAACTCCTCATACAGAAATGATTGTAGAAGCCTTAAAAGGGCAGTTCAGAGTTGCAGTCATATCCAGAGGCTATAAGAGAAAAACTAAAGGTTTTCATCTTGTAAAACCTACAGACGATTTTACTCTTTGTGGCGACGAACCTTTACAGATAAAGAAAAAATTTCCTGAAGTTATTGTGGCTGTATGCAAAGACAGGGGTGCCGCAATAAAAAAAGTAATGAAAGATTTTGGAGTAAACCTTGTGGTGTTAGACGATGCTTTTCAGTACAGGAAAATTGTTCCCTCATGTAATATTCTGCTTGTAAACTTCAACCGCACCATCACAGGAGAAAACTTACTGCCTATAGGCAACCTGAGAGATCTTCCTTCTCAGGTAAAAAGAGCTGATATTGTTGTGGTTACAAAATGTCCCGACTTCAGCATCTTTGATGGTAACTCAGACGAAGAAAGAGGGTTGGAGGCCATAGGCGAGCAAGAGGTATTATGGCGTCAAAACCTATCGCTGAGAGATAATCAGCCTCTGTTCTTTTCTACGGCAGTGTTTCTTACAGCAATTCCAGTATTCCCGGGTATATGCAATGTAAGATACATGTATTCAAAATTTGTAGTGGCCTTTACCGGAATTGCAGACGATACGCTATTTAAATCTCAACTTGTTGCGGAGCATACTGTTGGTGAAGTTATAAAATTTGCAGACCATAAAAATTTTTCGCGCTCCGATATTAAAAAGGTGGAGTCTATGGCGCAACGCCAGAAAGAAGCAGCTGTTGTTACCACAGAAAAAGACAGTATGAGGCTTAAAAACAACAAGTACATTTCCCAGAACCTTAAACAGAGGTTGTTTGCCCTGCCTGTAGGATGCCGGATAATAACAGAAACAAAAAAGAAGGAATTTTTTGAACAGATACTAAAACGACCCTCTACAATAAGCCAGTGAGCAAAGGCAAGTTCACTTGTATTTGCCATGACGAGAAACTTTTCGATAAGCCAAATGAGCAAAGGCAAGTTCACTTGAATTTGCCATGGCGAGAAAAGTTGCACTGAAAAGTTGCACTGAAAAGGTCTAAAGAAAAGATGCCTGATAACGAACAATAAAAGCTATAGTCATGAATAATACTCAGAAAAATAACTTTGTTGTACCTTTAGCCTGCATAGGCTTTATGTTCTTTGCCGTGGGCTTTGCCCTAGGACTCAACGGCTACCTTATTCCTCTACTGCAAGACTCTCTTAATGTTTCCGGAGCAGCTTCTTACCTTATTTTGTTTGTTACGTTTTCTGCCTTTCTAATATTTGGTTATCCGGCAGCAAGCATCATAAGAAAGATTGGTTACAAAAAGACCATGTCTTTGGCATTCCTGATATTTACCATAGCTTTTCTCCTATTCGTATGGCCTGCCAAGATAGCAAACGCTAATATGTCTGGAGGCGTAGTGGCTGAGAGTGTTAAACTAAAATGCCTGATTTTGTTCTTGGCTGCATCCTTTATAAGCGGATTGGGAAATACAATGCTTCAAGCTGCTATAAATCCGTATATTACCATTCTCGGTCCTATGGAAACAGGAGCAAAGAGAATAAGCATAATGGGAATATGCAATAAATTGGCCTACCCTATAGCAACCCTGTTTCTTGCGTGGCTGATAGGAAAGTCTATCTCAGATGCTCGTGTGGGCGATATAATTAGGCCATTTTATGTTATCGCAGCCATATTTTTCTTACTCGGCATATTGGTATTGTTTGCTCCACTTCAAGAGATTAAGGCTAAAGGAGAAGAAGAAGGCACTGAAGACGATTGCCCTTATGCTGCCGGCAAAACATCTATATGGCAGTTCCCGCATCTTGTGTTTGGATGCCTTACCCTGTTTCTGTATGTTGGAGTAGAAACACTGGCTCTCCAAACTCCCGTAAATATGGCAAAGGCCCTAAACCTGCCTAATCCGGAGTTATACCCATGGCTACCTTCTATCGGTATGACTATCGGATATCTTGTAGGTATTTTGTTTATTCCTAAAATCTTGTCGCAGACAAATGCCTTGAAGATATGCTCATGGCTTGGAGTTATAGGTACCATTTGCGCTCTTCTTGTGCCAGCCAATTTATCTGTATGGCTGCTGTTTACAATGGCCTTGGCTTGCTCTCTAATGTGGCCGGCCATTTGGCCTTTAGCTATGGCAGACCTTGGTAAATTCACCAAGAAAGGAGCTGCCTTGCTTGTTGTAACAATTTTTGGCGGTGCTGTTATTCCGTTTTTGTTTGGGGTTTTGAAAGATTATCTGCAAAATTCTGCAGGCCTTGCAGCACCTCAGGCTATGCAGTACGCCTATTTGATAGCCCTGCCGTGTTTTCTTGTTGTCTTGTGGTACGGATATAGGGGATACGCAATAAGAAAACCGTAAAAACGCACTCCTAATGCAACGTAAAACGCATTTTTGGCATCCTTTTATAGTAAACATACAATAACCAACTAAAAGATTAACTATGTTCAATCAATCAAAAACTAACAGGCATTTACATCTGGGTATTGCTTTCCTGTTGGCAGCCATGCTGTCTATAGGTCAGATTTTTGCGCAGAATGTTAATGTGAGCGGAAGGGTTACCGATCAAAACGGTGAACCTATTGCTGGTGCCGCAGTTTACATTAAGGGCACCCGAACTGGAACAAGCACGAACGTAGATGGACGCTACAACATCAATTGCGCTCCAAATGCCGTACTCGTCTTCCAGTCAATAGGCTACAGCTCTATCGAAGTACCTGTCAACAACAGAAGTACAGTTAATGCTGTTCTTAACGACGACGCTAATAT
>ONYJ01000012.1 GCA_900322025.1 uncultured Bacteroidales bacterium
ACAGATACCGTTTATACTATAGGTCTTACCCCTAATAGGATAGATGCAGCTTCGTTTATGGGAGTTGCCAGAGATTTGAGCGCTTGGCTTAGGCTTAATGGATTAGGAGGGGAGCTTACTTTCCCTTCTGTTGAGAATTTGCAGATTCCGGAAAAAGATAATGGGGCTGTGCAGATTGTTGTAAAACAGCCGGAAGCCGCCCCTCGTTATAGCGGCCTTACAATCAAAGGCATTTCGGTAAAGGAATCGCCGGAGTGGATGAAAAAGAAACTACTGAGTGTGGGCTTTAGGCCGATAAACAATATAGTAGATATTACGAACTATGTTCTGATAGAAACCGGTAATCCTATGCATGCCTTTGATGTAGCGCATATTAAAGGCAATAAGATAGTGGTGGATTTTTGTGCAGAAGGAACTTCTTTTACAACCTTGGATGGTGTGGAGCGCAAACTGTCTTGCCAAGATTTAATGATATGCAATGCGGAGGAGCCTATGTGCATGGCCGGAGTTTTTGGCGGATTAGAAAGCGGAGTAAAAATGTCGGATGGCGGTAGTGCCGGTACTACATCGGTGTTCTTGGAAAGCGCCTATTTCAATCCTGTATTTATACGCAAAACATCAAAACGGCATGGCCTTAAAACAGAGGCAAGTTTCAGATATGAAAGAGGTTGTGATGTAGAAATGGTTCCTTATGCTTTAAGAAGAGCAGCAATGCTTGTGTTGGAATTGGCTGGAGGAGAAATCGTAGGTCCGGTGCAGGATGTGCAGCTAAAACCAGCTGAGAAGAAGGTTGTTGAGCTGGATTTTGCGCGTATGGAGGCTCTTATGGGCTTTAAGATGGGCGGCAGTAAAATTCGGGAGATTCTGGGGTATCTCGATATGGAATTTGTAAGCGAGTCTGAGACGGGTTGTATTGTTAAGGTTCCTACATATAGGGTAGATGTTTATAGAGAGTGCGATATAGTTGAGGATATACTGAGAATCTATGGATACAACAATGTTCCGTTGCCGGATAGTATAAAATGCTCGGTAAATGTATCTCCTCATCCAGATCCGGAAAAAATACGTAAGGCTGCTTGCGAAACCTTGACAGCCAACGGTTTTATGGAGATGATGAACAACTCCCTGTCTAAGAGTGCATACTATGAAGATTTGAAAACATTTCCGGCGGATAATCTTGTAATGATCTGTAACCCTCTGAGCTCTGATTTGAACTGTATGCGTCAGACTCTGCTTCTCAATGGATTGGAAGTGGTTGCATATAATATCAATCGTCAGGAGAATATGCTAAAACTATATGAGTTTGGTAATGTGTATTCTTTCAAGAAAGATTATGTTAAGCCGGAAGACGAAAGAAGCTCTCTAAAGGCTTATGCCGAGCAGCCTAAGCTATCGCTGTTTGTAACCGGTGAGGGACTAAAGAGCTGGAGAAGCAAAACAGTAAGCGGAGATTATTTTTCTCTGAAAGGATATGTGGAGCTACTCTTGAAGAAATTTGGCATTGAGATTAAAGACTTGGATTATGAAGGGGCTCCTTCAGATATTTTTTCAGAAGGCCTTACATATAAACTTAAATCCAATGGTAAAGAGATTGTAGTTATAGGTGCAGTAAGAGAGCGGCTGGCAAAGAAATTTGGTGTTAAACAGAAGGTTTATGCTGCTGAATTCAGCTGGGATGTGTTGCTGAATAAAGTAAAGAGGAATACAGTTAGATTTTCTGAACTTCCGCGATATCCTGAGGTTAGAAGAGATTTTGCCTTGCTGTTGGATTATCAGGTGCCTTTTGCTGCCCTCAGAGACACAGCTTATCAGACAGAGAAAAAGTTATTGAAGAACATAATTTTGTTTGATGTTTATACAGGCGACAAGATACCGCAAGGTAAGAAACAGTATGCAATTAGCTTCTACCTTCAAGACCTAGATAAGACTCTTACAGACAAGGCTGTAGATGCTATAATGGACAAGCTTCTAAGAGTCTTCAAAGAAAAATTCGGAGCGGAATTACGATAAACAGACATATATGAAAAAGATTTTATTTGCATTAGCCTGTATATTGTCTATGGTTGCTTGTAAGCAAAACGGCGAGCAGACTAAAGAAAAGGTTGAAGATCCTGCTACCATCTCTGAAGTTCCAAAAGCGGCTTTAGAAGAAGCATTGCCGGCAGAAGAGGTTAAACATGAGTACTTCTCTCAGGATTTAGCTACATTCGAACTTTATGGGCGGGTTCAATCCGTTACATACACTCAGGAACATAGCTTTCCGATTACCGTGCAGTTCAACGATACGGGGAATGTTACTGCAATCGTCAGGGTAGTTAGTGAGGTAGAAAAAGAAAATGCTGAATTCCAGTACAATAACGTCAAGCAAATTGAGTATATACGCTTTGAGTCTGATTCTCCTTGGGTAACTCTTCTCGGTTATGAAGAAGGAGATGGGTTCAAGGCTCCGCGCACCTATACCTCCTCCAATCAGGTAGGTAATTACATAGAAGAAACCTATCATCGCGATTCCAAGGGGCTTGTTACTAATGTAGAACTACAGGAGGTTGTGCATTTTGGTACAGTAGAAAACAACGAGCCTGTTAGCATAGAATTTTCTGATTTTGACAAGAAAGGCAACTGGTTGAAATGCACCATAAAGCATGGTGATACGGCTTTTGTTAAAGTGCGTACTATTACGTATTTTTCTGATAAATAGAGATATGTATAAGTTTTTATTAACTGCTGCGCTTTCACTGGCTTTATTGAGCTGTGGAAGCAATACCTCACGTGATATTCAGAATAGCAGCAATACACTTTCTGTTGTGGTGGCATACGTTAGTGGGGGGCAAAATAAACCATTGCCTGATTTTGACAAGGTTACTCATATTGATTATGCTTTTGGATGGATAGACTCAACTTTTGCCAAAGTGGAGATAGAGAATCCAGAGCGTTTTGAGCATATCGCTGAACTTAAAAATGAGTATAACAGACTGTCGGGCAGAAAGGTATTTATGCAGCTTTCTATAGGAGGTTGGGGAAGTGGCAGGTTCAGCGAAATGGTTGCCGATAGCATTCTTCGCCATTCTTTTGTGGCATCTTGCAAAGCGATTGTTAAAGAATATGGCATAGATGGGATAGACTTAGACTGGGAATATCCTTCAAGTGGGGTGGCAGGTATATCGTCTGCGCCTGAGGATGTAGCTAATTTTACATTGTTGGTAAAAGAACTAAGAGAGGCATTAGGGGAAGATAAACTACTCACAATTGCAACTATTTCTACAGCGAGGTTTATAGATTTTAAGGCCGTAGATCCATATATAGACTTTTATAATATAATGAGTTACGATATGGCAGTAGCTCCTTTTCATCATTCGCCTCTAAAACGCTTTGAAGCAACCTTGCTGAGAGATACATTTATTGAGAATCTGAAAAGCGGGGATGGGCTTATGGATTATCCGTCTGATACTGCCGTAGCTCAGCAGTATGGGCTGATGTACAAGACCCCCGTTGTTCTTAGCCGAGAGTATTTTAGGCAGTACATTGCAAAGCAGGGTGGAGGACAGGTTCCGGAAGAGAGCGCCATAGCAGGGCAGTGTACAACAGAAGAAGCTGTTATGATGCATATTATAGCAGGATTAGATGTATCTAAATTAGTTTTAGGTATGCCTTTTTACGGCAAATCGGGTGGGGGAGTGCAGTATCCTTTCCAGCAGCAATTTGAGCAAAAAGGTGAGACTGGGGAGGGATATTCTCTTGTATGGGACGAGATTGCACAGGTTCCTTATGTTGCCGATGCTTCAGGGGCTTTGGTTTTCGGTTTTGAAAATCAGCAATCCATACGGGCAAAATGCCGATTTGCCAAAGAACATAAACTACTGGGAGTGATGTATTGGGAGTATTGTATAGATGCCGGCAGACCAGAGGCAGACACCCTAAAGCCAAATATGCTATCAAGAAACAGCCTTATAGATGCAGTGGCTGAAGAAATACTGAACCATTAAACTTCTGCAGAATTTACGGGCTCGGTATCAGGCAGTATTTGCTTCGGTATAAGTTTTACTGTTATCAATAGAATTTTACGGTAGTGCCTTCGAGCGATGTTAGAATCTTGTTGGCAAGGCTACTTGCTCCTATTCTGAAATATTTTGGCGAAAGCTGTTCTTTGCCAAGAATCTTCTCTACTATAGTGAGATACAAAATAGCATCTTCTGAGGTGGAAATTCCTCCGGCAGGCTTAAAGCCTCTTCTTGCACCAGTTTTTTCCATGAATGCTTTAAGACATTTGCACATGGTTAAGGCTGCTATTGGAGTTGCACTCGGTTCTTGTTTGCCGGTGGAGGTTTTGATGAAATCTGCACCGCATTCGAGGGCAAGAAATGAAGCTGCTGCAATTGCCTCTATGCCTTCTTGAAGGGTAGGGAAGTTGGTTTGCAGGGCACCGCTTTCGAGAATCACTTTAAGTGTTTTGCCTTCTGTAGCTTGCCTAAGCAGCTTTAGCTCTCTTGCGCAAGCATCTAAATTGCCGTTAATAAAAGAGTTGTGAGGCAGCACTATATCTATCTCGGTAGCTCCCTCTTCTATGGCATGCCTTGTTTCAAGTTCTTTTACATCCAACCAACTCTGCGATGATGGGAAGCAGGCAGAAACCGTGGTAATACCAACTTCTTTTTCTTTGAGGGTGGCTCTAACAATCTTTGCGAAGTTAGGATAGACACAGACAGATGCCGGTAGTGGATATTGTGGATAGGTGGCTTTGAAGTGGTTTACTTTATTTGTGAAGGATTCTATGAACTCTGGGGTATCCGAAGTATGAAGACTTGTTAAGTCTATAGCCCCCAAAGCTACTTTCAAGTTATCTGCACTACAGTTTGATTTTGCCTCTTCTTTAATTTTAATAATCTCTTTTTCAAACTCTTCTGCGTTGAGGTGGAGGTTGTATTTAGTTAAAAACTCTTTCATAAATCAGCGTTGTAATATCTTTATAATTATTCTCTGTTTTTACTGTCTAACAAGATGGTAACCGGTCCGTCGTTGAGCAGTTCTACCTTCATATCGGCTCCAAATTCTCCGGTGGCTACTTTTCTGGGAGCTGTGGAGGGCTCTGAATTTAGAGCACATTCGAGCCTTTTTACAAATTCTTCATATAGGGGAATGGAGATTTCTGCCTTAGCCGCTTTTATATATGAAGGCCGATTGCCTTTAGCCGTCTGAGCCATTAGGGTAAACTGGCTAACCACCATTATTTCACCTCCATTACTCAAGACGGATATATTCATTACTCCGTTGGAATCGTCAAAAATTCTGAGATTAACTATTTTCTTTACGAGATAGTCTATGTCTTCTGTAGAATCGTCTTCTGCAATTCCAAGTAGCACCAACATACCGGCACCGATTTTAGATTTAACAGTGCCGTTTATAGTTACGCTACAGTGTTTAGTTCTCTGTACAACGGCTCTCATATTTTATCTACTTCTGCCGGTTCTCCGTTTATGCTTATCTTAAAACCTTCTGCTATAAGCGGATGTGCTATTTTATGCATTTCTTCTATTGAGGCTTTTATCAGCCCTTTAGCAGGGGTGTCTCTGTCTAATGTGTACATCATTATCTGCCTTGGTTCAAGTTGCCTTGCAACTTTTCTCCACTTCTCTGCAAGGTTGGCATTAGTGCAATCTATATCTATAATTTTTCCTGTTTTAGGATCTTCTGCCTTGCCTTTGAAAAATATGGTTTGAAGTATAAACTGCCCGTTGAATTTTTTTAGGTTTTCTATTGTTTGGCTCAGACTGTATTTTTTTCCCGGTCTGTTAATGGCTCTTATATATGCCAAATCTGCTGAATCTATTTTCAGAATCGGATTATCCACCTTCATAAGAGCCAGCCTTATGTTCTCATTGTCTATTGTAGATGCATTGCTGAGTACAGATACCTTGGCTCCTTTTAGATAGCGGTCTCTTATGCGTATGGTTATATCTATAATTTTGGCAAATTCCGGATGTATGGTGGGTTCTCCATTGCCGGAGAATGTAATAGAATCTACTTTTGTGCCTTTTTCATCAAGTTCTTTAGCTTTAGCAGCAAGGGCTTCTTCTACTTGTTCGGCTGTTGGTATGTGTTTATCTTGGGTGTGGTCTTTATTCCAACCGCACTCGCAGTATATACAGTCGAAGGTGCAGATTTTACCATGTTCCGGTAATAGGTTGATGCCAAGTGATGCTCCCAACCGGCGGCTATGTATCGGGCCTATTATCAAAGATTCAAATAACTTTGTAGCCATATTTATATTCTGTTACGTGTTATTCTGTTA
>ONYJ01000130.1 GCA_900322025.1 uncultured Bacteroidales bacterium
ACATTAACTCAACCGGAAATAAAGCTACAGTTTGTAGATCGTTTTCTTGTTACCTGCCAAGCCTATGGGGTTCCTGTTACAATACTGCTGAACAAAGCAGACTTATACAGAGGGCAAGAGAGGCCGGTTGCAGTAGCGGCTGATAATGTTACAGGCATTGAAACCTGTTCAGAAATACTGCAATATGAGAATCTTGCAGATGAAGAACTTGCTCAAATGGCCGCCGGTTTTATTCAGATATATAAGAAGGCCGGATATGAAGTATTAGAAACCTCAGTTAAAACCGGCTTTAACATAGAGCAACTAAAATCTTTATGTAAAAACAAGGTGGTTCTATTCAGCGGGCAGAGCGGAGTTGGTAAGAGTTCCTTGATTAACGCTTTGGATTCTTCTCTTAATATTAAAGTTGCTGAAATTTCTCAGGCGCACTTACAGGGCAAGCATACAACCACCTTTTATCAGATGCATCCACTTGCTTGCGGAGGCTTTGTTGTAGATACCCCTGGTATCAGAGGGTTTGGCTTGGTAGATTTCTCCAAAGAGGAGCTCAGCAATTATTTTCCAGAGATGCTGAAAGTAGAAGACAATTGCCGCTTTGCTCCGTGTACGCACACCCATGAACCAGGCTGTGCAGTAAAGGAAGCTGTAGAAAGAGGAGAAATTTCTCCATTGCGATACGACTCCTACATAGCTATGTTAGAAGACGGCGGCAAGTATAGAGAAGGAGACGAATAAAAAACGGTTCATTTTTACTATATAACTTATTTTTATTATCTTTGCATAAACATATTGCAAATTTTTAATTAAACTTAGAATTATGAAAAAAGTATTTTTAATGTTGGCTGCAGTTTTAGTATCTGCACTATTTGTTGCTTGCTCAAAGCACAAAAAAGATTCTGATAAAGTTACATTTTCCCTGTCTTTAGTTGGAACTCCTACAAGCTCTTCATTTACAGTTAATATAAACAATCTTCAAAATGTAGATGAGGTTAAATACATCCTTATGTATGAGGGGATTTCAGACTTTTCTGAAGTTTTGACAGCAGAAATGATTTTTAACCAGGGCACCAAAATAGAGAACTTTAGAGACCCTATTGTGTTCGATGGCTTGCCTTCAAATCTCAAGTTTAAGCTTTGGATAGCAGGAAGAAGTGCAAAAGGCTCATTTGCCACATTCATACTAACTCAAACAACACCATAAGTGCCAGCAAGAAGGTGTTCTGAATAAAGCTCTAATAGGGTTTACTGAACTTAAAGGAGGTTGCCGCAGTATTTGGCAATCTCCTTTTATTGTAAACTAAGTTTGAAGATATCTCAAAAAAGATTATAACTTAGACGTTCAATATTGAGAGCAATCTTTTGAAAGTTAAATTATGTATGTTACAACTTGAACAACTATATAAAATCATAGACCAAGAGGCTGAGAATCTAATATGGCCTGCAGAGCCCGCTGGGCTTTATACTCCGCTCAAATACATGATGGATATGGGGGGCAAAAGGCTAAGGCCAAGATTATGCCTGCTTACCTACAACCTATACAAAGACGATATCGGAAGCCATATACTAACTCCGGCAATGGCCTTGGAAGTGTTCCATAACTTTACTCTAATCCACGATGATATTATGGATAGAGCAAACATAAGACGGGGTATGCCAACTGTTTACCGTAAATGGAACAGCAACACGGCCATTTTATCTGGCGATACTATGTGCCTTTGGGCTTTCAAAATGTTGAATAAGGCTCCGAAAGAGCATTTGCAAGAGGCTCTTAATCTTTTTACAAGAACCACCATAGAAGTATGCGAAGGACAGCAGCTCGATATGGATTTTGAGACCAGAGACAATGTTTCTTTGACTGAATACATAAATATGATTGGTCTTAAAACAAGCGTTTTGCTGGCTTGCGCAGCAAGTATGGGAGCTATTATAGCAGGAGTAAACAAGGCCACATACCAAGGCTTTTACGATTTTGCCTACAAGCTCGGCTTGGCCTTTCAGATTCAAGACGATTATCTCGATAGTTTTGGAGAAGAAAGTATCTTTGGCAAAAAAGTTGGGGGCGACATTATCAACAATAAAAAAACTTGGCTGCTAATCAAGTGTTTAGAAGAAGCTAATAAGGATAAGGCTTCTGCAATCAAACTCAAACAGCTACTTAGTATAGACAGCAGCCGGAGCGATGAAAAAATTAAAGCAGTAAAAGAATTCTACAGCAACTTTAATATAGACACCAAAGCTCTCCAAACCATAAATTCTTTGTATGAAGAGGCTTTGACATCTTTAAACAACCTGAATCTTAGTAATATACAAAAAGAACAAATAGAGTCGTTTGCTGCAGCTCTTGTTAGCCGAAAGAAATAGATAGAGAAAAATAAAATTTTACTATATTTGCACAAGCAACAGAAAGAAAACATTCATATTTATTTATTAACATAATGTTGCGCACGACACATACAAGTGCCTAAATTAGCTATGGAACAAACTGCAAAAAAAGGTAATGGCCTCGGTGTAACAGGTCTCGTTATGGGTATTCTCGGTATCCTTTTCATTTGGTTTCCTTTTCTTAACTGGCTCGGCTGGATTTTCGCTGCCTTGGCTTTAATTTTCGGTCTTATTGGCTGCTTCGGCAACAAAAAGAGCAAAGGCATTGCCATTGCTGCTGTTGTACTTGCCGTTGCATACTTCTGCATCTATTACTTCTATTGGGCTCCTAAATATAAGGCTTTGGGCGATGCTTTCAAGAGCGAAGTCGTAAACAGCTTAACTGAAGAGAGCGCAAAAGAGGCTGTTGAGAAGGCTATCGACGAAGCTTTGGCAGAATAGTATTTTGAATATATCACTTAAAAAGATGCTGCATTAACATGTGGCATCTTTTTTTATTTATTGATGTATTACTACTCATAAATTCTTCTGCTGAAAAAAAATTAAATTTGCAGAGATTTTGAAAAGAGATTCTGAAAAAATACATGCATTGTATGACTATAGACGAATTCAGGGAATATATGGCTGTTCCGCAAAACATAGAGGGATGGAGCCCTGTACACCAAATGTTTCATTCGCTAAGCCAGCGCGCCCTAAAGATAACAGCAGAGATCAATGGTAAATACCACTCTCCTGAAGAACTTCATTCCTTATTGGAAGAACTGATGGATAGGCCATTACCTAAAAACTTGGGCGTTTTCCCTCCGTTTTATACAGATTGTGGAGTTAATACCGTTATTGGAGAAAGTGTCTTTATCAATATGGGGTGTAAGTTTCAGGATCAGGGCGGTATCTTCATAGGCGATGGAAGTCTTATTGGGCATAATGTGGTGCTTGCCACTCTCAACCATTTCGAAGATCCTGCCAAGCGTGCCGGTATGCACTCATCCCCTATTCGCATAGGAAAAAATGTGTGGATAGGTTCTAATTCAACTATTTTACAAGGAGTTACCATAGGAGATGGAGCTATTGTTGCCGCAGGGGCTGTGGTTGCCAAAGATGTAGCCCCGATGACCGTTGTTGGCGGTGTGCCGGCAAAGCTCATCAAGAGGGTTGAACCTTAGTTGTAAAAACACGAACATGACTCAAACCAAGCATATAGAAATAATGGCTCCGGCGGGCAACTTCGAATGCCTTATGGC
>ONYJ01000052.1 GCA_900322025.1 uncultured Bacteroidales bacterium
TACTGTACGAGCATCTAAATTATTATCCATCAAAGAAGACACATACCCTCTTATTATCTGATATTTAAGAGTTTCTATAACATCTTCGTCTGGCAGACTGAAGGCAAACGCATGAATCCGAGACAACTCTTTAACAGACGCCCCCGATGAGGCACAAGAAGACTCACGAGACAACTCTTTAACAGACAATCGGGATGAAGCTTGAAAACTTTCAAAACGCTCCGGCTGGGCATACACTAAAAAATCTGCCACAGCACGCTCATAAAGTTCGGCAGTTCTGGAAGAGTATCTTTTTTTCACTAATAGAAAATCCAGAAAATCTTTCAAACATCCCATGAAGCAAAATTAACTCAAAAAAACTATTAGACAAAGCCGCGAATAAAATACTCGCCCTACACTCCACCATAAACAAAAGAGATAACCGCACTGCTATGGGTTATCTCTTTCTACTATTTGATACCACCGGATTAGACAGATATATCTAAATCCGGCATTATTCGGAAGTAACTATTCCTCACTAACTTGAAGGTGCTTTACATAGATAGCCTTCATCAACTGTGCACGCTTTTTTACAGAAGGCTTTTCAAAGGTCTTACGATCTCTGAGCTCTCTGATAATGCCAGTCTTCTCGAACTTTCTCTTAAACTTCTTTAATGCTCTTTCTATGTTCTCGCCGTCCTTTATAGGAACTATTATCATGCTTTATACCACCTCCTTTTTCTTTGCGGGGTGCAAATATATGAAAAAATTATGGTTGTACAACTTTTTTATTCTACCTTTCAAAAGCGCCAAGGTCTTCTTTCCCCTGCTGTCTGCCTTTGCCTGTAAAGTCTGTTTTAGCTACCCAAGTACCTCGTGCTGCATCTATGGCCGGCGAGCCTTCCTTTAAGGTAAACAATCCTGCGGCTGGGTCTGTAAACAATGGATCTTCGTTGATTGAATCGGTGCCTGCATAGCTGGCCTTGCTGCCAAAATACAGATTGCGAGTAACATGTAGCTGAGCGGCAGGAACTCCATTTGCAGCATTCAGAGCTATATTATCTAAGGTTCTCACCGATATATTGTTGGCTATAACAATGTTTTCTATTGTGGGATAATTTACATAAATCCCCTGCTGCCCAAATCCATATACGGTGTTGTTATAGATATAGACATTTTTGATAAGCCCAGATTTGTCTGAACTGTTCAATGCTACTTTTATTCCGCATCCATGGCTTTCTGCACCATGTATGTATGCCAGATTGTTGTAAATTTTAATGTTATTGCAATTATTTCCTGCCTCAGAAGCCACACAAATAGCCGTACCATAGCCGTTTATTACACTATTACAATATACTTCTATGTTTGTTTGCGGCTTGGTATTAGCAAAACCGGCATCCATATAAATTCCACAGTGTCCGCTATTTACAATTTTATTATGATGAATGCTTCCGTTTGTGCATCCCGATTTTGCATCTATGCTCTCTTTAATAACTTTTTCTACGGTATTGTTCGCTACTTCAAATACATCTACAGTTCTCAGCGATATGGCTTCTCGCGAACGCTGTGAGCAGTTCTTAACATAATTGTTCAAGACCTTGATATTGGAAGACGGAGTGTTGTCTGCTCCAAAACATATTCCGGGTGCCACACAATTTGTAACAGTACAGTTTTCTACCACTATATACGAAGCCCCTTTACCGCAAAATATTCCACTGGCAGAAGAGCCGGTAACCGTAAGCCCCCTCAATTCCACATGCGAAGCTCCTTCTATGGTAATTAGGGCTTGATCCGAATTAAAGGCAGGTAATCCGGCATTTGTTGCATCAAAGTCAGACAGTAGCTTCTTGCCTATTTCGGTATCCATGCTCCATCCTTCTCCATTACCGCCATCAATGATTGGTGTGGCCCCGGGAGCTGCCATTATAACAATCGGAGCCACGCTACTCCCTGATTTTGTAAGCTTAAAGCCCTTATTCCAAACCCCATTCATAAGATATACTCTCGAGCCTGCCGCCGCCTTATCTATGGCAGTTTGCAAAGTTTTTAAAGGCTGCTGTGATGTACCAGGGGCAGAGTCGCTACCTGTCGGAGATACATATATTTCTAATTGATCTTCTGAGAGAGGAGTAATGCCATCCATATCAAGACTGAAAGACATTATTCTTCCTGTCTGAAAGTTTCCGTTGGAGGCAGAAAAGGTTATCTGTTTCTGATAAATGCCAGCATTGGTATAAATATAAGCTCTGAGTTGAGTACCGGAAAGTTCTGCAGGCTTTATCGCGAACCAAAATTCCTTCTCCGAATTACTGCCGGTGAGGTTCGCTGCATCAATGGTTATTATATTGGTGGCATCGCCCTCTTCCAGATTGCCGGACGAAGGATAAAAGGAGAACTTGCCTGCTATTTTTTGCGAAAATTCCAATTTAATACGGTTGATGTTTACAGCTGCCGATATATTCTTCAGAGAAAATTTACCATAAGCCACTATATGAGAGAAAGATAGTTCCGCTTGTTTTGGCCATGTTGCATAAGCCCCAGATTGTGCTACCATTATAATGGCATTTTTATCTACAGATGTTTGAATAGGTTTTTGAGTATCCGAAAGAGCAAAGCTTAGGCTCTTACTCTGAGCATCTTTCCCCACATACGCAGAGTAAGGACTCATAGCATAGAATGTAGCAGGAACTGCAGTCTCTTTCATATCAGCATCAAAAGTTGCCGTTCTTCCATCGCCATTTGGCTTTACCGTAAATGAAAGGGGCGAGCCAAAATTGAGAGAAACCGCTATTTTGTCATCCTCAGTCCAAAGCGTAGGATATGCCGAACCTACCTTGTTGCCAAAAACAGCCTTGGTTTCAGGTGCTTTTGCCACAAAATGCACAACTTTCTGTTCAATTATCTCCGGAATAGGCTCTGGAGAAACTCTTTTACCGCAACCCATCAAAGACAAGGCAAAGGCAAATAACCATAAAACAATACCACTTATAAACTTTTTCATAAATATTATGTTTCTAAATATAACCGCCGAGATTGTCGGTAATAGCCATCTTTCTCCATTTCTCTAAGCCGCTTACACAAACACTGCCTCCAAGATATTATCACCTATATTATCAGCGATTTACAAAACTTTAACACAAAGTTACAGAGATTTCTTCACTCACCCAAATCTTTCATATAACATTTACATCCTGCAGCAACAAACCCCAAAAGGCCTTATACATTACAACGAGAAACTCAAATTCAAGCCCAGTAACAGCCATATACGCACCAAAGACTATATACATTACAGCGAGAAACTATAACAATAACACCGATTCCTAGCTGAAGTAGTAAAGTACATTAGCTCTGCAGAAGCGAAACAATTGTGAAGATTTCAAAGAATATCCGTTTTGATGAAAGATTGAAAAAGACGGCGTACAGTGCTGCTAACCCCCGATCATAGGTGGGGACTGGGAGCATTTTCAGCCGTTTTTGACGCCGGTCCCCTGCCCGAAGTGGGGACTAAGAGCGTTTACGGGCATGCGGTGTTATATAAATTCGTTAAACAGATAGCTTTAAGCTTACCATTGCTTCTTAACGCTACCCTAAGTGCAAAAATATTCCGAAAAGTCCAGAATCTAAAATGCCGGAAGCTGAATAAAATATTTATATTTGCAGAATATTATAAACAAGCGAATAAGCGAATAACTAAAATTATTAATACACCTATCAAACAACAGTAATAATATGGCAGAGAAATTATTTACTGAGTTTCCTCCCGTAGCCAAACAGGAATGGGAAGATGCTATAATCAAAGATTTGAAAGGTGCCGATTATCAGAAGAAGCTGGTATGGAAAACCATGGAAGGTTTTTCTGTTCAGCCTTACTACCGTGCAGAAGATCTTAAAGGTCTGAAAGAGATTGGCGGAAAGGCTGGGGAGTTTCCTTTTATAAGGGGCACTAAAGAACACAACAACTGGCTAATCAGGCAAGATTATTTAGTTGGCAATAATTTTAAGGCAGCCAATGCGTTGGCTCTCGATGGCATGATGAAAGGAGTTACAGCTCCCGGATTTGATTTAAGCCAAACAGATAAGGCTCTAAAGGCAGATATTAAGGTTCTCCTAAAGGACATAGATTTGAGAGCTGTTGAAATCAATTTCAAAGGCTGTAAAGACTTATCTATACTGAAGAACTTTATTGCAATAGCTAAAGAGAGTAAGGTAAAACCATCTGCTATTAGAGCTTCGTTCGACTACGACCCTTTGAAAGAGCTCAATTCAACCGGCGTTTACAGCAAGGCAGAAGCCACCAAGCTTCTTGTTAAGGCCATTGAACTGGTAGAAGAGTTCCCTAACATAACCGTAATTGGAGTTTATTCCTATGCATTTAATGATGCAGGAAGCACTATAACTCAAGAGCTTGCATACGGCATGAACATGGGTAGTGAATATTTGTGTTTGCTTCAGGATGCAGGCATTCGTATAGACGAAGTTGCCAAGAGAATGAAGTTTACCGTGTCTATTAGCGGAAACTACTTTATGGAAATAGCCAAGTTCCGTGCTGCCAGACTATTATGGGCAAACATAGTTAAAGCCTATGGTGCAAAAAAAGAAGATAGCTGCAAAATTAAAGTACACGCAGTTACAAGCACATGGAATCAAACAGTTTACGATCCTTATGTAAACATGCTCAGAGATACTACAGAAGCTATGAGCGGTGCTATTGGCGGGGTAGATTCTATGGAAGTTCTGCCTTTTGACCACACCTACAAAAAACCTGGCGAGTTCTCCAACAGAATTGCACGTAATGTTCAAAGTTTGCTGTTAGACGAAAGCCATTTCGATAAGGTTGTAGATCCTGCTGCAGGTTCTTACTATATTGAAGAGCTAACAGAAGCAGTTGCTAAAACTTCATGGGACTTATTCAAATCTATTGAAAAAGTCGGTGGTTACATAGAAGCATTCAAGGCTGAAAAGATTCAAGACAGCATTAAAGAAACTTCTCTAAAGAGAGATTCTAACATTGCCACCAGAAAAGACACACTGCTTGGTACTAACCAATTCCCTAACTTTACAGAAGTTGCCGAGAAAGAA
>ONYJ01000075.1 GCA_900322025.1 uncultured Bacteroidales bacterium
AATTTCTTCCAGCTCTTCTTCTCTGTTCTCTTGATCTGCAGCCAGAATCTGCAACAGTTCCTGTTCATTTTCTTTAATATCCCAAACGGCAATAGCACCGCCTCCTTTAAGTTCTTTTCTAAGATAAAGTCCCATTATTGAAACTGAATATATTATGTTTTTTCTTTCTTTTCTTTTTCTAAAAATTCTGAGTGTAGCAAGCTGCTAAGGAGTATCGCTTTCATCAGAAATTTCTCCTACAATTTCTTCCAAAATATCTTCCATTGTAACAATGCCGTCCATGCCGCCGTATTCATCTACAACAATGGCAAGATGAAGCTTTCTCTGCCTTAACTCTTCTAATAAATCGTTGATTTTCATGGAGCCGGGAACAAAATATGCTTGGCGAATGTGTTTCCTCCAATCGAACTTATTAGATTTACTCATGATATACGGTAGCATGTCTTTTATGTATAGGAAACCGCGTATGTCTTCAGCATCTTCTTTATATACGGGTAGTCTGGAGTAGCCGCATTCGGCAGCAGCCTGAATAACCTCATCATTCCCCATATCCATACTAATGGTTTCTACCTCTACCCTCGGAGTCATTATCTGCGACACTTTCTTTTGCGGCAACGTTAGAATTTTTTTGAGAAGTTTTTCTTGTCGAGTGTCTTCTGTCATAGTCATTTCTACAGCACCACGCAACATGTTGTAGGCCTTTTCTTCTTCCTCCTCAGAAAGAGTTTTTCCGTGTCGTCTTTTCTCTACAAGCTTGTCCATAACCCTGTCTAAAGGTATGGTGGTATGACTTAGCAAAGAGAGAGGAAAGCTGGTAAGCCTTGCAAATTTTACAGGTGATTGAGTGCCTACGAGTTTTGGCATAGCTTCTCCAAACAGCACGAGAATAAAAGTTACTACTACCGTACAAACCACAAATTCCAGAATAGGATAGCCGGAAAAGTCAAACATTCTGTTAATAAGAAGCGAAGACAATAACACTAACAATATATTCACAATGTTGTTTGCCTGTAGAATGGTTCCCAGTAGTCTGTTGGGTGCAGCCAGTAACCTTATTACGCGTTTGCTGGATGAGTCTTCTGAGTCTCGCAGCTTGTGTCTTTCTTGTGGAGAAAGGGAAAAGAAAGCCGCCTCGCTACCGCTCATAAGAGCAGAGCAGAAAAGAAGCAGCAGTATAAATAGTGCTATAATAATGTTTTCCAAAAGATTCCCCGATAGGGGAACATCGTCTGAAGAACTGCTGAGCAGCATAATTAATGATGTACTGGGAGGTTCCAAGTATCAAAGGGTTTTGGTTAACAATACAAAGATAAAAAATAGAATGGAAATGTTTATATATTTGTATATATTATTTGACAAAACTATGGAATATCGCAATTTTTCTTCTGAAGAAATTCTACAATTACAGGCTCAAGGTTGTAATAGCAATACTTGGGATAAGGTTTTTGTAACTAACGCACTTACACCTCAGGAGCTAAAAGAGATAAAAAATGTGTCTTTTAGCGGTGTATGCCGTATAGGCAGAATGCAAAAAGTCATAGATTTGGATGGAGTAATAGCATTGCATTCAGGCATAACTAATGCAAGACTACATAATGTTTCTATTGGAGATAACTGCATAATATCTAACATAGGAGAGTACATAGCCAATTACCAGATAGGCGATAATGTAATAATTCAGGATATAGGCTTGCTGGCCGTCATGGGCAGGAGTAAATTCGGGAATGGAGTCAGAGTTTCTGTACTGAACGAAACAGGAGGCAGAGAGGTTATAATTACAGACAGGCTCAGTTCTCATACAGCCTATATCATGGCTCTTTACAGACATCGCCCGTCGCTTCATCAGAAATTATCTCACATAGCAGATTCTTACGCCGAAAAATATGCCTCAGAAACCGGAATCGTGGGAAATAATGTAACCATTCGCAGATGCAGTAGAATAACAGATGTTAAAATAGGAGAAGGCACAAACATTATGGGGGCCCACTTTCTGCATAACGGTAGTATAAATAGCAAAATGGAGGCTCCTTGCAGAATAGGGAGCGGAGTAATTGCAGAAGATTTTATTATACAAAGCGGTTCTTCTGTAGTAAGCAATGCCATGATAACCAGATGTTTTGTTGGGCAGGCATGTAAATTGGCTCACGGGTATTCCGCAACAGATTCTCTGTTTTTTGCAAACTGTCATGGAGAAAATGGTGAGGCCAGTTCTATTTTTGCAGGGCCTTTTACAGTAACTCATCATAAATCTACACTACTGATAGCCGGAATGTTCTCTTTCATGAATGCCGGCAGTGGTTCTAATCAGAGTAACCACATGTATAAATTAGGGCCTATACATCAGGGTATTTTAGAGAGGGGGGCAAAAACTTCTTCAGATTCCTACATCTTGTGGCCAAGCCGTGTAGGAGCATTTTCATTAGTAATGGGAAGGCATGTAACACATTCTGATACAAGCAATTTACCATTCTCATACCTGATAGAGCAGAATAATACAACATACCTTGTACCCGGCGTAAACCTTAGGAGTGTTGGAACTATAAGAGATGCTCAAAAATGGCCAAATAGAGATGCCAGAAAAGATCCTGCCAAATCAGACTACATAAACTGCGACTTATTAACTCCATATACCGTTCAGAAGATGTTTAAGGGCAAAATGGCCTTAGAAAAACTTGTAGAATCTTCTGGACAACTCTCTGATATTTATTCTTTTCATAGTACTAAAATCACAAATAGTGCATTGGTAAAAGGTATAGAATATTATAAAACCGGCATCACTAAATATTTGGGCAATCTGTTAATCAGTCGTCTTCAAGTAGGGGGCGCCATTGCGCCTGTAAGCAAGTTCGCCAAAGTATATTCAACAAGTAAGCTTATGCAGGAAAAGTATGAAAAGCTTTCAGGTTTGAGTATAGACGAAAAAATCAGAGAGGCCTTAAAGCCTAATCTTGCCAGCCCAGACAATCAAACAACTGAAGATTGGGTAGATATAGCCGGCCTCATAGCTCCAAAGAGCGAAATCATATCCCTTATAGAGAAAATAGAGGGCGGAAACATATCAAGGTTAAGAGAAATAAATGCCGAATTCTGCAGAATATATGAATCGTATTATGAGTGGGAGTGGGATTGGGCTTATCCAAGAATAGAGGAGTTTTTTGGAGTAGATATAAAACGTATTACTCATAAGCAGACCATCGATATTATAGAGAAATGGCGTGAGGCTGTAATTCGTTTGGATAAAGATATTTACAACGATGCACACAAAGAATTCTCTCTTGCCTCAATGACAGGCTTTGGAGCAGACGGTAACCGTCGCGACAAAGAGGCGGATTTTGAACAGGTTCGCGGCGACTTTGAAAGCAATAGCGTGGTCAAGATGATTCTTGAGCATATCTACAAAAAGGGAAACCTTGCAGATGAAGTTATCCGCCAGCTGCACCAATAGATTTTATTGAAAGGGATAGAGTAAAATATGGGCGGCTATATAACATGTGGCCGCCCATATTTTGTATGTTATTGAGAATAAGTGTAATGCAGATTACATCATGCCGCCCATTCCGCCGCCACCCATCGGAGGCATTGGAGCAGGATTCTCTTCCTTCTTGTCTGCAATAACACATTCTGTAGTTAAGAACATTCCTGCAACGGAAGCTGCATTTTGCAAAGCTACTCTTGCCACCTTGGTAGGATCTATAACTCCACCGGCAAGCAAGTTCTCAAACTTACCATCGCGAGCATTGTAACCGAAATCAGCCTTGCCCTCTTTCACTTTCTGGATAATTACGCTGCCTTCTTCTCCGGCATTCTCACAAATCATCCTCAATGGCTCTTCCAGTGCTCTTACAATGATGTTGATACCGGTCTGTTCGTCGTCGTTCTCTCCTTTGAGTTTAG
>ONYJ01000020.1 GCA_900322025.1 uncultured Bacteroidales bacterium
ATATTAAATAGAGTATTAAAGAAATAACAATATAAATATGAACTTAAAGTTGAAAATTCTCTTTTTCTGCCTTGCGGCATTGGTGCTGTTTGCTTGTGCTAAAGAAAAAACGGAATCTGTGCGTGAGGTTCAAGAAAGAATACTGGATGCGTACATTCAGTCTAACTGGCCAAGTGCGCAGAAACTGGAATCTGGGCTTACTATCTTGAATTTGACAGGAGGGTATGGCTTGGTGCGCCCGGGTGCGAACGATGGTATATACATACACTACAATACATATACCTTGAATGGTATTTGCCAAAGCACTACAGATTCTTTGAAAGCAAGAATGTTAGGAACATACGATCCAAGCCTGTACTATGGTCCCACTTTGTTTATACTTGATGCTACAACTATTGTTGGCCTGCGTGAACTCTTTGGTAAAATGAATCAGGGTGCCACTGCAACAGCTATTATACCACCTTGGCTAACTACTTCTACTTCCGGCGGTTCTGGTTATTCTACAAGAGGGCAGCAGGCAGATCACAATATGATTTATGAGGTAAAGGCAGGGGTTGTTATAGGGGATATTCAGAGATATCAGACAGACTCTTTGGAAATGTACTCTATTATGCACTTTTCGCCGAGAATAGATTCTACTGCACGCGATTATTATTTCAGAAACTTTACTCACCCTTCCGGTGTACCGGCTGCAGATACGATAGTGTCCGGCACGGCTGTGGGGGTATGGTATGTTGGCAGACTGTTAGACGGTTATGTCTTTGATACAAATATAGCAGATACTGCAAAGAAGTATAAAATATACAATGCTTCCAAAGATTATACTCCGTTGAGGGTTACTATGCGAGATAGTTATTTGGACATGACCTCTTCAGGTTCTTCTTCCAGTAACGATGAGGCTATTGGTTCTGTGGACGAATCTTCTCTTATAGCCGGTTTTGTAAGAGCCTTGAAGGGCATGACCTACAAAGACAAGGCTGTGGCTTTCTTTTCTTCCGACTGGGGATATGGTGCTAATGGCAACATGTCTTCCGGCAAGGGCGTACCGCAGTATGCTATGTTGCGTTTTGATATGCAGATGGCTCATAAAGACGATAAGCAATATCCTCCAACCCGCACCAAATAGAGAGTAGTATCCGATGGCAAATAAAAGAGAAAAAGAACTGGCTGCTTTTGAGCGGCTTTTAGATGTATTGGATACTGTTAGAGAGCAGTGTCCGTGGGATAAAAAGCAAACTATGGAAAGTTTGCGTCCGCAGACAATAGAAGAAACTTATGAACTCTCGGAGGCCATTCTCAAGAAGGATATGCTTGATATTACCAAAGAGTTGGGCGACTTGTTGTTACATGTAGTTTTCTATGCCAGAATAGGAAAGGAGTTAGGGCAATTCGACATATCCGATGTATGCAATAAATTATGCGATAAGCTTATATACCGTCATCCTCATATTTACGGGGATGTGAAGGTTAAAGATGCCGAAGAAGTGTTGGGTAACTGGGAGCAACTCAAAACCAAGGAGAAAGACGGGAATAAAACAGTGCTCAGCGGAGTGCCGGAGTCTTTGCCAAGCGTAATAAAGGCGTATAGAATTCAGGAGAAAGCTCGGGCTGTTGGATTTGATTGGGAAAAAAAAGAGGATGTATGGGATAAGGTTGAAGAAGAATTGGGCGAATTGAGGCAGGCATTAGGCGAGGGAGCAGAGAGAGCAAAGGAAGAAGTGGGAGATTTTATTTTTTCTGTTATCAATGCTTCAAGGCTTTACGGAATAGATCCGGATACGGCACTGGAAGATACTTGTGCAAAGTTTCGTAGCCGCTTTGGGTATGTGGAAGAACATACTATTAAACAGGGTAAGTCTTTGAAAGATATGAAATTATCTGATATGGACAAGCTTTGGAATGAGGCTAAGAATCTCGAAAAAAAAAGGTGAATGATAGGCTCTTGAAACTATGGAAGACAATTGGCAAGAGAGAACTTTGTTGCAATGCGGAGAAGATGGTTTGAGTCGTTTGTCTTCTGCCAGAGTGGCTGTTATAGGCTTAGGAGGAGTAGGGGCGATTGCTGCAGAAATGATGGTTAGAGCCGGTGTGGGAAAGATGATTGTAGCAGATGCCGACACCTATGGTCCTACAAACAAAAACCGCCAGATTGCGGCCTTTGACTCCACCGTGGGAAGAAAGAAAGTAGATGTTGTAAAAGAAAGATTATCAGATATTAATCCTAAAGTCTCTGTAGAAACTATTTGTGAGTTTCTTACTCCCGAAAACATATCTCAGGTTCTGCCATTTGTAGGAGATAGTGGTCAGTTGAATGTAGATTATGTTATAGATGCTATAGATACTATGGCTCCTAAAATAGCTCTGATAAAGTTTTGTTTAGAAAACAAGATACCTGTTGTGAGCTCTATGGGGGCTGGTGCTAAGTGGGATGCTACAAAAGTTCGGATATCCGATATAAGCAAATCTTTTAATTGTCCACTGGCATATATGCTCAGAAAGCGTTTAAGAAAAGAGGGAATAAAGACCGGTTTTAAGGTTGTTTTTTCGGAAGAACTTCCTATGCGACAGGCTATAGTTCCGTTTGAAGAACGCAATCATAAATCCAGAGCCGGTACCATATCTTATATGCCGGCGGTTTTTGGCTGCGTGTGCGCTCAAGTAGCAATAAAATCTATTTTGAAGCTTTAGGTATAATTGTTAACTTTGCAAACTTTGCAAATGTGCAGTTTTATGCCTATAATAGTCCAAGAAGTTACCACAGAAAAGCAGTTTAAGCAGTTCTATAAATTTCAGAACCGCTTGTATCGTAAGTGCAAATATTATGTTCCTACATTAGATTCAGATCAGAAGAAATCGCTGAAAGAAGATCCGGCCTTGCTGTATTGTAAACGCAAACTCTTTTTGGCGTACGATGCAAACGGAAAGGTTGTAGGCAGGGTGCAAGGCATTATCAACCCACGCTACAACGAGTATTATTCTCTTCAGCGAGTACGATTTGGATGGTTTGATTTTGAAGAGAATCCCGAGATAGCAGAGGCTTTGATAAAGGCTGTAGAAGAGTGGGGGAAGAGCCAGGGTATGACTCAGATCCATGGCCCATTGGCCTACAATACATTAGGCCGGCAGGGTATGCTTGTAGAAGGCTTTGATAAAGAACCTCAGATAAACTGTCTGTATAATCATCCTTACTATGTAGATTACATGGAGCGGATGGGGTTTGAAAAAGAATGCGATTGGGTGCAATATGAGATGGATCCCGCTCTTGGAGTGCCGGAGAAACTCAGCAGAATTTCTGCGCTTCTCATAGAAAAATACGGCTTACAGGTTTTGAAACTGCGCCGGTTTAAGAAGGATAAAGCTTTGAGAGAAGATATATTGAAGCAGTTTTTTGCTCTGTACAACGAATCGTTTAAAGCGGTGCATAACTTTATTCCTCTAACTCCCGAAGAAGAGAAGGCTATGGGCGATCACTATCTTTCTTATCTAAAGGAGAAACTCACATGTATGGTGTTGGATAAAGATGGGAAGTTGGCTGCATTTGGAATAAGCATGCCCTCGTTATCGCGAGCTTTTAAGCGGGCAAGAGGAAAACTCTTTCCTATAGGCTGGCTCTTTATTTTGTTAGCTTTTATAAAGTTCAAGAAAGTAGATCTTATGTTGTTGGGCTCTGCTCCGGAGTGGCAATCTAAGGGACTTTCTGCCATTTTTCATACAAAACTGGCAACCAACTATTACAAGATGAAATTAAAGAGTGCTGTTTCCAATCCGCAGATAGATACTAATATAGCTGCCATAAAGGTTTGGGATAGCTATAAGAAAGATTTATATATGCGGCGGAGGTGTTGGATTCGTAACATTTGGTAAATATTTAGATTATGACAGACAATAGCAATACATTACTGGAGAAGATAGACGGTCTAAAAGTAAAGTTGGATCAGATACAAGCACAACTTTCGGCACCGGAAACTATGGCTGATATGAAGAAATATGTTCAGCTGAACAAAGATTATAAAGAAATAGAACCAATAGTAGTGGCCGGCGCCAAGTATCGGAAGATGGTAGAAGATTATGATGCTGCTAAGGATTTGGTGGTTAATGAAAAAGACGATGAACTCAGAGAAATGGCCAGAGAAGAGATGGCTACATTGGAAGAGGCATTGCCAAAGATGGAAGAAGAAATAAAACTGCTATTGGTACCAGCCGATCCGGAAGATGGTAAAAATGCAATAATGGAAATCCGTGGAGGTACCGGAGGCGATGAGGCGGCTATATTTGCAGGCGATTTGTTCCGTATGTATTCTAAGTATATAGAAAGAAAAGGATGGAAGCTTGAGGTTACATCGCAAACCCCGGGAACAGCAGGCGGCTTTAAGGAAATTATTTGTACTGTATCTGGAGATGGAGTATATGGTTTGCTAAAATATGAGTCTGGAGTACATCGTGTTCAACGAGTTCCTCAGACCGAAACCCAAGGCAGGCTTCATACTTCCGCTGCCTCTGTAGTAGTGTTGCCGGAGGCCGGAGAATTTGATGTGGAGCTGAACGAGAAAGATATTCGCAAAGATATATTTTGTGCATCGGGGCCAGGTGGTCAGGGAGTAAATACAACTTACTCGGCCATAAGGCTTACACATATCCCTACAGGCATAGTGGTACAGTGCCAAGACGAAAGAAATCAGCTCAAAAATTTGGAGAAGGCTCTCAATGAGTTGAGAACCAGACTCTACAATATGGAATATCAGAAGTATTTGGATAATCTTTCTTCCAAGAGAAAGACTATGGTTTCTACCGGCGACCGCAGTGCCAAGATTAGAACCTACAATTATCCACAGAGCAGGGTTACAGATCACCGTATAAATTGGTCCACTCACAATCTTCCGGTATTTATGGACGGAGATATTCAGGAAGTTATAGATCAGTTGCAGATTGCCGAGAATGCTGAAAGGCTGAAAGAGGCAGAATAAACTGCAGGCGATAATGGCAGAACAGGAGTATATAACCATTACAGGAGCGCGTGTCAACAATCTGAAAAACATTTCGTTGAAGATACCGCGCGGAAAGCTGTGTGTGGTTACCGGAGTGAGCGGAAGCGGAAAGAGCTCCCTGGCTTTTGATACTCTTTATGCAGAGGGGCAGAGAAGGTTTGCGGAGAGTTTGTCTTCGTTTGCCCGTCAGTTTTTGGGCAGGATGAGCAAGCCGGATGTAGATAAAAT
>ONYJ01000018.1 GCA_900322025.1 uncultured Bacteroidales bacterium
AAGCGAAGACACACTCTACGATTATGTTTGGGAGAATAAAGTAAACCAATACCAAGCAGATCTGCCCAGAGTTTCGCCTTGCCTTGTTAAAGAAGGGGTCTTGTTCTGCTATCAAGAATACGAAGTGGCACCTTATGCTGCAGGAGCTCCTTGCTTTACAGTGCCTTACAATAAGATTCAGAACTATATGAAACCGTCTGCAACAGCACTGCTCAAATAGGCGCCATTACCCTAAGAATACCTTTTATTTGATTTTGTAACGCGGCCTAAAGGTGCGAGCTTCTAAGCGGCGGAGTTTTCCGCCCAGTAGCTTGCGCCTTATTTGTGAAACACGATCTATAAACATATGACCGTCTAAGTGGTCTAATTCATGCTCCACCATACGACAAGCAAAACCGTCAAACTGTTCGGTAACGGTTTCGCGCTTATCGTTTATATACTTTACGGTTATAGTTTTAGGGCGCACTACATCGCAATTGATATCCGGAACGCTTAAACAACCCTCCGAATACTCTGCAGTTTCTTCGCTGGCTTCGATAATTTCCGGATTTATCATAATCCTCTTAAAGTCTTTAAGCTCCGGATAATCCTCGGCGATATCTGTGCCATCTACTATAAGTATTCTTAGGCTATGCCCTACCTGAGGAGCGGCTATTCCCACGCCATCTGCATTCTTCATTGTTTCGTACATATCGTCTATAAGCTGGTCTAAGCCTTCCATTTGTAGGTCAACAGGCTTGGCAACTTCTCTGAGAACGGCCTGTCCGTAAACATATATCGGGAGTATCATAAATTCTGCTGTTTTAATACATTATTACTACGGTCTATATAAGATTGCAGAATGAGAACAGCACTTATTGCGTCTGCTGCACCCTTGCGGCTTCTTTGGCTTTTTTTCATACCGCCTTCTATCATAGCCCTCTGTGCTATTGTGGTTGTAAATCTCTCATCTTCCATTTGTATAGGAAGCTGCGGAAACTCCTTTCTAAGATGCTTTACAAACATTTCTACATACTTTGTGTTCTCGCTCGGCAAATTATTCAAATTCTTTGGATTGCCTACCACAAATAAATCTATGGTTTCTTTCTGAGCATAGTTTTTCAGATATTCAACTATCTTTGCACTTGGCACGCATCCAAGAGGTGTGGCAAAGATTCCCAGAGGGTCGCTTGCGGCTACCCCTACTCGTTTTCTACCGTAATCTATGCCAATTATTCTTCCCATGCTGCTGTGCAAAGTTAAATAAATATGTTAAAAATATTCTTAGACAAACACCAACATATTGCTTCTGAAAAGACAACGGGGCAAAAACTACTCTACATGCTGATTCTGTTTGCAGCAATGTTTCTGCTATCTTTTTTGATTATCTGCATAACCCCTATAAAGAGGCTGATTCCGGGCTATCCTACGGAGAAAGTTAAAAAAGAAATGGTGCAGAATCAGATAACTTTAGATTCTCTCAAACAACAGATAGAAAAGTGGCAGAAAGAATTGCAGGATATACAGATGATTACATCTGGTCATACCCCTATACAAGAGACAACAGAAAATAATACTCAAGCAGATGGAACAAACTAAAAGGAGAATAGCCATTTTGGGTTCCACAGGAAGCATCGGCACCCAAACCCTCAATGTAATTTCTCAACACCCAGATCTGTTTCAGGTAGAGTTGCTTTCTGCCGGCAGCAATGCTCAGTTGCTTATTCAACAGGCTAAAACATATAATCCGAATGCTGTTGTTATATGCAATAAAGACAAATATCAAGAAGTAAAAGAAGCCTTAACTCCTCTCGACATTAAAGTGTTTGCCGGAGTAGAGTCGGCCGGAGAACTTGCAGGAGCTTCCAACATAGATATGGTTGTTGCCTCTATGGTAGGTTTCAGCGGATTAGCCCCTACAATAGCAGCCATAAAAAAGGGTAAGGCTATAGCATTAGCCAACAAAGAAACCCTTGTGGCAGCCGGTAGCATAATAAGCAAAATGAGCACAGAGCACAATAGCCCCATTATTCCTGTAGATTCTGAACACTCTGCCATCTTCCAATGCCTTCAGGGAGAAAAAGCCGAAATAGAAAAACTCTTACTAACCGCCAGTGGCGGCCCTTTCTTTAGCCTGCCTATAGAGAAATTCAACGACATTACTGTAGAGCAAGCCCTAAACCACCCTAACTGGAAAATGGGAAGTAAGGTAACTATAGACTCTGCTACAATGATGAATAAAGGCTTGGAAATAATTGAGGCTGCATGGCTATTCAATATACCCATAGATAGGGTTGAGGTAGTTATACATCCGCAATCTATAATTCACTCCATGGTACAGTTTTCAGACGGTAGCATAAAGGCACAGCTCGGTTATCCCGATATGAGAGTTCCTATCCAGTATGCCCTATCTTATCCATATAGGATAAAACTGGATACCCCAAGACTCTCTTTTCCGGATATAGAAAAACTTACATTCTTTGCTCCGGATTTAACCAAATATCCATGCCTTGCCATTGCCTACGAAGCATTTAGAAAAGGAGGAAACATACCTTGCGCCGTGAATGCGGCCAACGAGGTGGCAGTGGCAGCCTTTTTGAACTCCGAAATTAAGTTTGTTCATATTCCGCAAATCATAGAAAAAACCATTGAAAAGTGTAATTTTGTAGCCGCTCCTTCTGTTGAAGATATTTTTGCCACAGACAAACTTTCCAAGGCAGTAGCCAAAGAAATTGTTAGGCAAAATCTATAACAGAAATGGTTAAATGCCCCTTTTTGATAAGCAGGAAGAGCAAAATAAAACTTTAATTTTGCTACGGCAGCAAAAAGTTGCATTAAATACGAACTATTAGAATCAGATTATGGCAATAATTATCAAGATAGTACAGGTTATACTGGCCCTCAGTCTGCTCGTGCTTGTTCACGAATTCGGACACTTCTTTTTTGCAAGACTATTCAAGATAAAAGTAGAAAAATTCTACCTCTTCTTTGATGCCGGCTTTGCTCTTTTTAAGTGGAAACCTAAAAATTCAGATACCGAATACGGTATCGGCTGGCTGCCCTTGGGCGGATACTGCAAAATTGCAGGGATGATAGACGAATCTATGGACAAGCAGCAGATGAAAGCAGAGCCAAAACCCTGGGAATTCCGCTCTCATCCTGCATGGCAGAGATTCTTTGTGTTGTTTGGAGGGGTATTCTTTAATGTAATACTGGCTATAATTATCTATTCCGGCATGATGGCTACATGGGGAGAACAATACATCAAGAATGCCGATGTAACCACAGGTATTTCCACAAATAGCTTAGGTAGAGAGATAGGTTTCCGCAATGCAGACAAAATAGTTTCTTTCGATGGAAAACCTATAGAAAAATTCGATGAACTCAGAATACAGCTCATACAGGAGCAGGCAAAAAGTGCGGTAGTAGAAAGACAAGGCTCGACTGTAGATATTGAAATAAATCCGGTATATATGCCTGATATATTGGAAAGCGCAGACCTATTTGATTACGGAATCCCGTTTGTGGTGGCACAGGTACCCGATTCCTCCCTTAATTTTGCTGCAGGATTAAGAGCCGGTGATGAGATATATTCCATAACACTGCCCGCAGCAGACAGTACCGGAAAAGACAGCACGCTTGCTGTAGCAGGCAGAGGGCTGATGTTTTCTGAGGTAAGGGAATTTGTATCGCAGCACCCCGGCAGAAGCGTAGTGGCAACCGTAAAAAGAGATTCAGACACCTTAGGCATACAACAAATACCACTTGTAATAAGTCCGGAAGGCTATCTTGGAGTTGTTATTGAGGGCGATCTATCTAAGTTTTACAACATCACATCGCACAAATACTCCTTGCTTAAAGCCATACCGGCCGGAATAAAAAAAGCCGGAGAACAAATCAGCAACTACTGGAAACAGCTAAAACTTATATTCACTCCTAAGACAAAGGCATACAAGTCTGTAGGAAGTTTTATAGCCATTGGGCAGATATTCCCTGATGTTTGGAACTGGAGAGCATTCTGGAGCATTACCGCCTTCCTGTCTATAATGCTTGCAGTGCTGAATATCCTGCCTATTCCTGCCTTAGACGGCGGGCATATCTTATTTACTTTATATGAAATAGTTACAGGCAGAAAGCCTAACGAGAAATTTCTTATTGCAGCACAAACCGTAGGAATGATTTTGCTGATAGCCCTTATGATTTTAGCCTTTGGAAACGATATCTTCCGCCTACTGAAATAGGGTCGTTTGCACGCAGCTTCATTTTGATATTTTATTGATGATTATAATAAGGCAAAATTCCGCCTTTATGGTAATTTTGTATGCAACATAAATTACCGTTGAGTTATGCGTAAATATTTATTTCTTTTGGCCAGCCTGATTCCTATGCTATTCGGATGCAAGGCTGATGATAGAACCTCCTATCTGAAGACCGTAACCGGCAAAGCCGGAGAAATTATTGTGGTTTTAGATAAAGCCAGCTGGGATGGAGAAGTAGGAACTGCCCTCAGGGATGTATTGGCTAAAGATTATCCAATGCTACCTCAGCGCGAACCTTCTTTTACGCTCATAAATATTACTAAGAATGCCTTCTCAGATTTATTCAAGGCACATCGCAATATCGTTTTCTTTAACATAGCAGAGGATGTTGCCCAGCCGGGAGTATTTGTAAAAAGAAATAGATGGGCTCAGCCGCAAATAATACTCACTATAGAAGCACTCTCGTCTGAACAGGCGGCCGGACTCATAAAGGAGAATGCAGATATTATCTTTAACGCCATAGATCAAATAGAAAAAGACCGTATTGCAAATAGTTCCAAAAAGTATGAAGAAAAATCTATTCGCAGCGTGGTTTCAGAGAGATTTGGAGGTTCTCCTTACTTTCCAAAGGGTTACTCCATAAAAAAAGTTACAGAAAATTTCTTTTGGGCCTCTCACGAAACCACCACAACTAACCTGAGCATACTCATATACACAATACCTTACAACGGAGACTCTTTCCCTACAAAAGAGCAAATTATAGAGGCACAAGATAAAGTGTTAAAAGAAAATGTGCCCGGAATGTTCCCGAACAGCTATATGATTACTGTAAACACAGAAACCGAAGCCCCTATTATGACATCCTATAAGTACAAAAACAAAACTTTTGTAGAAATAAGGGGACTTTGGGAGGTTGCGAACGATTATATGGGCGGACCTTTCGTAGAGCATGTTATGTACCACAAAGATCCGGGTAAGCTAATTGTAATTCAGGGATTTGTATATGCCCCAAAACATAAAAAGCGTAATTTTATCCGCCAAGTAGAATCAATTGTTTATTCTTTTGATTGGGCAGAAAAATTTTCAGAATAAATATTTTTTTATATATTTGCGCCCCGATTGGTCGGTTCGTCTAACGGTTAGGACACAAGATTTTCATTCTTGCAATAGGGGTTCGATTCCCCTACCGACTACAAAAATTAAAAACAAAAACAGTATTTATGGCAAATCATAAAAGTGCAGAAAAGCGCGTTCGCCAAACAGCAAAACGCAAAGAGCATAACCACTATTATGCAAAGACCGCCCGCAATGCCATCAAGGCTCTTAGGGCTACCACAGACAAGAAAGAAGCAGAGGAAAAACTCCCTAAAATGGCCTCTATGTTAGACAAACTTGTAAACAAGGGTATTATTCATAAGAATAAGGCCATCAACCTCAAAAGCGGTCTTGCAAAGCATGTAGCTAAGTTAGAATCTGCTCCTGCAAAGTAGTCAATCTTTCAGGCAAGAGTAAAACTTACCATCTTGCGTGGCTGAATAGATAAACTTCCCGATTTTCGGGAAGTTTTTTTATTACTACTATCATGGAAAATAAGCTTACAACCATTCGCAGTTGGGAAGAAAGTCAAAGGCCCAGAGAAAAATTCCTTCTGAAAGGAGGGGAGGCTTTGAGCACAGAAGAACTGCTGGCTATAATAATAGGGAGCGGAACTAAAGACAAAAATGCCATAGAGCTATCGAGAGAAATTCTACATGGAGCAGACAATAACCTGAATAATTTATCCCGATTTACCATAGAAGATTTTTGCAGTTTCGGTGGCATAGGCACCTGCAAAGCCGTTTCTCTAATGGCCGTATTTGAACTTTCAAAACGCTATCAGATATGTTCTGCCCCAAATCTGCCCCAGATATATTCTTCAGAAGCAGCCGCCCAAATAATGCTGCCTTTGCTCAAAAACCTTTCTCACGAAGAATGTTGGGTTATGTATCTCAACAGAAATAACAGGCTGATTAGCAAAGAAAGATTAAGCATAGGAGGCATATCCGCCACAGTTCTCGATGTAAAGCTGATCATCAAAAAGGCCATGGCAAAACTATCAAGTGCCATTATTTTAGTTCACAACCACCCGAGCGGAAACCACAAACCGGGTAAAGAAGATATAAGCCAAACAAAAAAGCTGGCAGAAGCTTCAAAAATGTGCGATTTATCTTTATTAGACCATATAATTGTGGCCGGCAACAGTTATTTTTCCTTTTCAGACAACGGTGCGTTATAGATATTTTTATCTTTGTATAAGATATATTTGTACAGAACATCTAAAAAACATACCATGAAAATTGTAAACCTTTGCGAGCACAACTCCATTGTGTGCCAATACTTGGCCGAGCTTAGAGACAGGAAAATTCAAAAAGACAGTATGCGTTTCCGATACAATATGGAGAGAATTGGAATGTATGCCGCAATGGAAATTAGCAAGACTCTCAACTATAAAGAAACAGAAATAACAACTCCCTTAGGCATAGCCAAGTGTAAAACATTAGCAGACAAGGTGGTTATATCCTCTATAATGAGAGCCGGCCTAACCTTGCACAATGGGGTGCTAAAGATTTTTGACAAGGCAGAAAATTCTTTTGTTGCAGCCTATCGCAAATATGGTAACAACAACAAATTTCTTATACAAATGGAGTATATCAGCAAACCACCTATTGAGGGCAAGGTGCTAATTCTCACAGATTGTATGATTGCCACAGGCAGTTCTCTAATGTTGGCATACAACAAACTCATAGATGAAGGAGAGCCCCTGCATACCCATATAATTTCTTCCATCTGCAGCGAGGCGGCTCTGGCATACCTATCTAAACAGTTGCCACACAAGAGAGTAACACTATGGGTTGGAGCTATTGACGAAGAACTCACCAACAAAGCATACATAATACCGGGGCTCGGCGATGCCGGCGACCTTGCCTACGGAGAAAAAATCTGAGAAATACCCCTTTATATTTCTCTTCTCAAACGAGCTATAGGAATATTCAGTTGGCTGCGATATTTTGCTATGGTTCTTCTGGATATTTTATAGCCTTTGGCCGTTAGTAAATCTACTAATTCCTCGTCTGTAAGAGGCTTAGACTTGTCTTCTACCTCAACGCTTTGCTGTAAAATTTTCTTGATTTCTCGAGTAGAAACCTCCTCGCCTGAGTCTGTAACCAAACCCTCTGAGAAGAAGTGTTTTAGCGGATATATTCCAAATGGAGTTTGCACATATTTGCTGTTAACCACTCTCGATATAGTGGAGATATCTAAGCCTGTAGCCTCCGCTATATTCCTAAGTACCATTGGTTTGAGCTTAGTGTCATCACCGTCTAAGAAATACTCCCTCTGAAACTTTACAATGGCATCCATAGTACGCTGCATTGTATCTTGCCTTCTGTTGATGGCCTCTATAAACCACTTGGCACTCTCCACCCTGCTTTTGACAAATGTAGAGGCAGCCTTTTCTTCCTTGGAGGCAGCAGATTTCTTATCCATGTACTTTTCGTACTCGCGGCTTACCTTAATCTGAGGTATATTGAATTTAGGCAAAGTTACCACGAGGCGGCCTTCTTCTACCTCAAGAATAAAATCCGGCACAATCTGCATCGTCTGATCTGAGTAAGAATCATCTACTTGCCCTCCTGGATGAAGATTTAATTTTCTGATAATATCGTACGCATCTTTAAGCTGATCTTCCGTTATAGATAACTTAGACATTATCTTCTCAAAATGCTTCTTGGTAAATTCGTCGTAAAAGTTCTGCAGAATCTGCTGCGCATTTTCTACCGCCAAAGTGCGGTTCTCCTTGGCTTTCAGCTGCAAAAGCAGGCATTCCCTCGTATTGCGCGCCCCTACTCCCACAGGGTCGAGCTGCTGTATATCTGCAACTAAAATCTCTTCCAGCTCTTTTTCTGAGGTTTCTATGCCCAGCCTCAAATAAATATCGTTGACCAAAGAAGGCAGCTCGCGCTTCAAATAACCCGTAGAATCCATGCTGCCTATGATAAAAGAAGCTATAGCCCGGCGTTTCTGATCCATCTTCCGTAGGCCTATCTGGTCTAAAAGAGATTGATACAAGCTCTCCTTAACAGAGAATGTATTGTATTGCGGCCTCTCGTCTTTTCCACGATTATTTATGTATAATCTATAAGAAGGTATAGTATCGTCTTTAACCTCAGACAAGGATATCTTTTTCTGTTCCTGCGGATTATCTTCAGAACGGTTTTCTTCTGGATCTTCCAATACCGGATTCTCCTCTATTTCCTTTTGTATCTTCTGTTCAAGTTCTACAAGAGGAAGCTCCAGAAGCTTTATGGTTTGAATCTGTATAGGTGTTAAAGTTTGCACCTGAACAGTAGTCTGCCCCAACCCAATACCCGTTTTTGATGTTTGTTTTGCCATATATACTTCAAAGATACTATTTTTTTTATTTTTGTCTCGAAAAGGTCTATAAAACAGCTGCAGAATATGAGACCAATTGACTTGAATCAGGTAATTAAGAACAAAAGCCCGAAACTTCACAAAAAGCTACCGAAATTTGCAATTTGGCTGCTCGGTAAGCTTGTTCATATAAAAGAAATAAATCAAGTATTAGAAGAATCCGGACATCTAAAAGGGTTAGATTTTGCAGATGCCGTGCTAAAGCACCTAAATGTTACCAATAATGTGGATATACTGCATCCGGAGCTGTTTAACAAGCAAGATCGATACATATTTGTTTCCAATCATCCCTTGGGAGGTTTAGATGGGCTAATCATAACTACAGAACTTAACAGACGAGTAGGCCCCGCAAAATTTCTTGTAAACGATATATTGATGAACATAGAGCCGCTGCAAGAATTGTTTGTGCCGGTAAATAACCTTGGCCTTGCCGGAAACTCCCAATTAAACGGCGTTAAAGAGCTATACGCGTCTAATTTTCACGTACTCAACTTCCCGTCCGGTGCCTGCTCCAGATTAATCAAAGGAAAAATTCAAGATTTGGAGTGGAGAAAAAGTTTTGTAAAACAAGCCCTGCAGAATAATAGGAAAATCGTACCTATGTATTTTTCTGGAAAAAATTCCCGTTTGTTTTACTGGAGTTCCAAAATCAGAATGGCCTTAGGCATAAAGAGTTTCGTAGAAATGATTTTGCTCCCTCGCGAAATGTTCAGACAACGCAATAAAACATTCCAGTTAATTGTAGGAGACCCTATTTCGCCGGAAGAAATACAAAGTTCAGGAGAAAGCACACAAATATGGTGCGATAAAATCAGACAGATTACATATAGCTATGGAAACGGTAATCAAACCTATAGATAGAGAACTCATTAGAAGAGAGCTTACAGCAGATAAATTTGTAGGCAAAACCCGCAAAGGCGATAACTTCATATTTGAGATAACAGCAGAAGATTCTCCCTTTACAATGAGAGAGATAGGCAGGCTTCGCGAGGTTTCGTTCAGGCTTGGTGGAGGCGGAAGCGGCAAGGCGTGCGATATAGATAGTTTTGATACAGACCCGCACGATGCCTATAAGCAACTGCTGGTGTGGGATAATGAAAATCAAGAAATTATAGGAGGCTACCGATATATTGTATGTAGTGCTTTAGATACTAAAAAGATGGCCACATCAGAAATCCTGCGGTTTTCGGAGCAGTTCAAAAGAGAGTTCCTGCCTTGGACCATAGAACTTGGCCGCTCTTTCATACAGCCAAATTATCAGAGTGCAAACATCAGAAGAAAGAGCATATTTGCCCTCGACAACCTATGGGATGGACTTGGCGCCTTAGTAGCCAAGTACGAAAACATGAAGTACTTCTTTGGCAAGGTTACAATGTATGTAGGATATAACAAGAGAGCCAGAAACATATTGCTAAACTTTCTGCATCTGTATTTTCCGGATCCCGATAAGCTGGTTACAGCAGAAGACCCTATAGATTGTAGCCGCAACGACCCGTACATACATACCCTGTTCAACGGTTTAGAATATAAAGAAGCCTATAAAGTGCTCACTAAAGAACTTAAAACTTACGGAGAAAATATTCCACCGTTAATAAACTCATACATGAATCTCTCACCTTCCATGAGAGTGTTCGATACAGCCGTAAACAAATTTTTCGGAGGAGTGGAAGAAACCGGTATCTTGATAAAAATATCAGATATCTACCCAGAAAAAATAGACCGGCACGTTGTTCCTATCCGCAAATGGGCCTTAGATACAAAAAGCAAATGGTGGAAGTTTAAAAAGCATACCAACCTATAATAGACTTAACAACCTTTGCCTGCTTGTGTGTAGGAGATAGTTCATACAGAATCTTCATAGCATCGATTTTTGTTCTGAAATCCCCCACATGCACCATAAAGAAGGGCGCCTGATAAGATCTATACACATTCAGCTGCGGATATGAAGATTTCAGAGAGCTCGCTATTGAAGAAGAGGCCCCTCTGGCATTTTTACTGTTGCTGGAATACACCAAAATCTTATACCCATAATTCTTACTCTTTGCAGCAGAAGCGTTGTAAGAATCAAAAGCTCTTTTAACATCACTACTCTGCTCCACAGACACATTCCCCTGAACATCTGCATTTAACATAGAAAAAACAGGGTTATATGTCAAAGAAGTATCTGCCGGATTCTTACGCATTTTATTTACAACCGTTGTATCTTGCCCATAAACAGACAAAGAGAAAAACATTACAACAGCTATTACATAAGCAATTTTTTCCATAGTTTCATCTTTTTTAGGTAAGAGACCGCTTTCTCAACAAAGTTGTGTAAAGGTATATCTTTTTTTACATACGGAATACTCACTATCCCACTCTTTAGAGTAGCACATATCTCCATGGTAAAGTCTTTATCGTTTAATTTCTGGTCGCCACTCAACAAAAATTCCGCCAGCCAGAGAGCATCTTCCAATGTTACCCTGACTTTTACCCTGCTCTGCGACACTCCCAACGGCGTAGCCTTCAACACATCATGCGTATAAAATGTAGCCAGTTTTTTATCTTTCCAATACACAAAACCTGTAAAGCCCTCTGCAGTAACAGACAGGTTCGAAGGGTTATCTATATCTACCAACAGCACAGCATCTACACTCTTGAAGGAAGAAATATTTAATTCCTCCAGATGAATTTCCTTCACACTAATTTCTTTATAGTTTCTCTTGCAAGAAGTAGAAGCTAACACTCCCGACAATACAGTCAGAAGAAGCGAAATAAACAGTATTCTAAAATTTATGGTAAACATACCCTGAATAGAAATCTTTGCTTGTGTACAAAGTTAAAAATCTTATCTATCTTTGTCAAACAATGCGCCTCTTTTCGATAAGCCATTCAAGTACAGACCCCAAGTGCTGAGGTTTGTAACAGCGAAAACTTTTCGAGAAGTTGGTTGAATACAACCATGAGTGGTTAGATTTGTAACGGCGATATCTTTTCGAGAAGATGCAGCAAGAACAGTTGCTTCAAAAAGATACTTTGAAGGACATGCGTTAAGAACAGTTGCTTCGAAAAGATACTTTGAAGGATATGCTTTGAGGAAGATATTTTGAAGGAAGATACTTGAAAGAAATACTTTGAAGGGAGTTGCATGATATAAACAGAAACATGAATCTTAAAATCTACATAGAAACATACGGTTGCCAGATGAATGTCAACGATTCCGAAGTAGCAGCCTCCATCTTAACAAAAGTCGGTTGCACAATAATCGAAGACATATCGTCTGCAGATGTTATCCTAGTAAACACCTGTTCTGTAAGAGATAATGCCGAAAAAAGAGTACTCGGCAGATTAGATCTTTTCCGCCTTGAAAAAAAGAAAAGAAGCGGAGTAATAGTTGGAGTACTCGGCTGCATGGCCCAAAGACTCAAAGAACAACTTTTAAAAAACAATACCGTAGATTTTACCATCGGCCCGGATTCCTACAGAAGTTTACCTGCCGTAATTGCGTATGTAAGAGAAAAAGGAGATAAAATAACAGAGACAAATCTGTCTGCAAACGAAACCTATGCAGAGATAGAACCCATCAGAACAGACTCTAACGGAGTGAGCGCATTCATCTCAATAATGAGAGGATGCAACAACATTTGCTCCTATTGCATAGTGCCTTTTACACGCGGGAGAGAAAGGAGCAGAGATCCTAAAACCATTGTCGCAGAGGCAGAACAACTTGTTAGTAAAGGCTATAAAGAAGTAACCCTCCTTGGCCAAAATGTAGATTCCTATAACTGGACAGATCCGGACAATCCAACCCGTACTGTAAACTTTTCTCAGCTATTGGAGTTAGTGGCATTAGCCTGTCCAAATATGCGAATCAGGTTTCAGACCTCACATCCTAAAGATATGCGCAAAGGTGTACTATATACAATGGCAATGTATCCGAATATTTGTCCACACATACACCTGCCTGTACAAAGCGGTAGTTCCAAGATGCTCCAGAAGATGAACCGCAAATACACAAGAGAAGACTATTTAGAAAAAATTAAAACCATAAAAGAGATAATTCCGGATTGTGCCATAACAACAGATATCATAGCCGGTTTCTGTTCAGAAACAGAAGAAGACCACCTGCAAACCCTAAGTCTCATGAAAGATGTTAGGTTCGACGGAGCCTTTATGTTTCAGTATTCACAAAGGCCAAATACCTTTGCAGCAAAGAATTATCCAGATGATGTTACAGAAGAAATCAAGACAAAACGTCTTAATCAGATAATAGAACTTCAAAATGCCCTAAGCCTTGCCTCCAACCAAAAATGTATAGGGCAAACATATCAAGTATTGGTAGAAGGTCCATCAAAACGCTCAGACAAACAAATGACAGGACGCACACCGCAAAATAAATTCTGCGTTTTTGATGCAAAAGGCTCTAAACCGGGAGATCTTGTATATGTTAAAATACTCACCTGCTCCAGTGCAACCCTTATGGGAGAAATTGTAGAGCACCACAAAACCCTGATAGAAAAGGCAGAAGACAGCATAGAAGACATCAGGAAGAAAATCAGGAAGAAAATAACCAACACCATAGCCCCCCAAAAAAACAAAAAGAAATAACATAGAGCCTTAACTCAAAAACTCAACGAACTACAAAAGAAATAACGCAAAACAATACTTTAAAAAAAAATAACACAGACTACTTCATAACTCTCTGATTAGTCGTAAAATAAGACTTACTAAAACCGAGTACAGGCAATAGAACCAACTAATTAATATTTGACCCAATAAACTCATACA
>ONYJ01000006.1 GCA_900322025.1 uncultured Bacteroidales bacterium
GTGTCCATACCCCTAATCACATTCATATCTATGTCTGCCGCTCCCTTTAAGCATCTTTTTATGCACATTCTCATACCTATCGCCATAGCAAATCTAATAAAACTTGGCTGTGGTAATAGTGTACTGAAAAAAGGGGGTGTACACAATGTGGCAAATTTAAATATTTTTAATTTATGTCTGCATTTGGATGTTATCAAGATTTTACTAACTTTGCAGCCCATTTACAAACAAATACTTAATAGAGATGTTAAAGAATTACGAAACCGTTTTCATTGCAACTCCCGTTTTGTCTGAAACTCAGATGAAGGAAACGGCGGCCAAATACATCTCCCTTATAAAGGAGAACGGCGGCACAGTTGTCAGTGAAGAAGATTGGGGTTTGAAGAAACTTGCCTACCCTATCCAGAAGAAGACCTCCGGATTCTACCATTTGGTTGAATTCCAGGCAGAACCTACTTTTATAGACAAACTCGAAACTCAGTATCGCAGAGATGAGAGAATTATTCGTTTTCTCACTTTTGCCTTAGACAAGGATGCTGTAGCATACGCTGAGAAAAGAAGAGCTAACTGGGCTACAAAGAAGGCCGGTTCGGCAGAAAAGAAAGAAACAATCGAATAACAGGAGGATGAATTATGGCTCAAAGAAATGATGAAAATGCAGATATCCGTTATCTGAACCCTGTTACCGTTGAGGTAAAGAAGAAAAAGTACTGCCGCTTTAAGAAGGCTGGTATTAAGTATGTAGATTATAAGGATGCAGAGTTTTTAAAGAAGTTCCTCAACGAGCAGGGAAAAATTCTCCCTCGCCGTCTTACCGGTACTTCTCTTAAATTCCAGAAGAAAGTGGCTCAGGCTGTTAAACGCGCACGCCATTTGGCATTGCTCCCTTACGTTACAGATCTTTTGAAATAAGGAGGAAGATTATGGAAGTTATATTAAAAGAAGATGTACGCCACCTTGGCCACAAAAACGATATAGTTACCGTTAAAGACGGATATGCCAACAATTTCCTCTTTCCTCAGGGGCTTGCTATCCTTGCTACGGAGTCTGCTAAAAAACAATTGGCAGAAACTATGAAGCAGAGAGCACACAAGGAAGAGAAACTTGTTGCAGATGCAAAGGCTCTTGCAGAAAAACTCAACAGCGTATCTGTAACTATACCTACAAAGGTTAGTCAGAGCGGAAAGATTTATGGTTCAGTAAACAATATTCAGGTTGCAGAGGCTTTAGCTGCTCAAGGATATGAAATAGACCGCCGCAAGATAGAACTTAAAGACGCTGACAAGATTTCTGAAATTGGCACTTACGATGCCATAATAGATCTTTACAGAAACGTTGAGGCTACAATCAAGGTTATCGTAACAGACGAAGCCGGAAAGGTTACTGAAAAGAAAGAAGGAACTGAATAAACAGCGTTCTAATATATCCCTCTTAGGGAGTATTACTAAAAACCGGAAAGCTTGTGCTTTCCGGTTTTTTTTATTTTTTTCAAATTAAATCACTTTTTAAAAAAAAAAAAAAAAAGAGAAATTAGCAATGATGCCAGATAGATAACAAAACCGCAAAACATAATAAACAGAAGTAGCTTGATTCCTCCTGCCAAAACCGTAATAGAGATAGCGTCTGTCTCTCCCGACATCTCATATAATACACAAAGCTCGCAAAGATGATACAGCAGCAGCGTTACAGGAAATGCAAGAGCTATAAGTCCTATTGTCTTTACTCTTTTGGGAGCCTTGAATGCGGCAAAAATCAAAACAAGCGCAAGAAGCACCATTATAGTAAAGCTTATATACGGAAAGCCTCCTGCGTAAAAAATTTTACTCATAATTCAAAGGTTTCAAAAGAGGGAGATGTTAGCCATCCCCCTCTTTACTTGTCAACAATAAAAGCGTATTATTTCTTCTTTGCAACTGTTTTTTTGGCAGCCGGCTTCTTTGCTGGAGCCTTCTTTACAGCTGGCTTCTTTGCAACAGTCTTCTTTGCTGGAGCTTTCTTTACAGCCGGTTTTTTTGCAGCAACCTTCTTTACAGCTGGCTTCTTTGCAGCAGTTTTCTTTACAACTGTTTTTTTGGTAGCCGGCTTCTTTGCAGCAACCTTCTTAGCTACAGCCTTCTTAATGTCGGTTACCTTCTTTGCTACAGCCTTCTTTGCAGCAGTAGCTTTCTTTACGATAGCCTTCTTTGCATCAGCAGCTTTCTTTGCTACAACTTTTTTAACATCGGCAGCCTTCTTTACAGCAGCAGGTTTCTTTGCTACAACTTTTTTAACTTCAGTTGCCTTCTTAGCAACTACCTTTTTTGCAGGAGCTTTCTTTGCAGCTGGCTTTTTTGCAACAGCCTTCTTTGCTTTTGTTACCATAATTATAAATTGCTTTGTTAGTTAATAAAGAGTCTAACCGCGTTTTGATACCGGAGCATTCTTCAAAAGCTCCACAAGATACTTCCAGCACTTCCCTACACTTTCTATTTCAACTCTTTCATCTGGAGAGTGAGGAGAGTAGATAGTAGGTCCGAATGATATCATATCCCAATGAGGATAGATAGCTCCCAATATACCGCACTCCAATCCGGCATGAATTCCCGTTACCTCAGGTTCCTTCTTATAAAGTTTCTTATAAATATCCTTAGCAACCTTTAGAATAGGAGAGTTCATATCCAACTGCCAACCGGAATATCCGCCACTAAAAGTACATTTACCTCCAGCAAGTTCCACAACGGCACGCATATTCTCTGCGAGGTCATATTTTGCTGCGTCTGCAGAACTTCTCATAAGAGAATGAATCTTGATGGTCTTAGGGCCCTGCTCTACAATAGCCATGTTGTTAGAGGTTTCTACAAAACCAGCTACCGTATCGCTCATTCGTGCCACTCCGTTAGGAATTGAATATATTGCTCTTACAACGTTAAGTGCCACAGATTTCTCAATAGCCGGAGCCTTTTCCTTAACAGGAGATACTGTTATTTTAAGATCTTTATCTGTGTACTTATACTTTTCCGTTACATCTTTACGCACCTGAGATATAAGCATAGAAACCTTTCTTTCAAATTTCTTAGGCACTGCTATTACCGCATGAGCATCTCTCGGTATTGCATTTCTAATGCTACCTCCCGATATGCGCACAAGACGTACATTAAAGTCTCTCATCATAGGCAACAACATTCTGGAAAGTATTTTGTTGGCATTTGCTCTGTAAAGAACTATGTCCATTCCTGAATGTCCGCCAATCAAACCACCTACTGCAACTTTCTTGAATACATAGCCTGCAGGAACTTTTTCTGTAGTGTAGCTGAAAACTGCTTCGCCATCTAAGCCACCAGCACAACCAACATAAAGGATACCTTCTGTTTCGGAATCGAGGTTGATAAGTATCTCTCCCTTCAACTTGCCAGGTTTTAAGGCTCTTGCACCTGTCATACCAGTTTCTTCGTCCACAGTAAATAAAGCTTCAATAGGACCATGCTGCATAGTCTTTGACTGAAGAACAGCCATTGCCATTGCAACTCCCAAACCGTTATCTGCTCCTAATGTAGTGTCGGTTGCATAAACAAGGTCGCCTACAATTCTTGTTTTAATCGGATCTGTTTCAAAGTTGTGCTTTGAATCCGGAGTTTTTTGTGGCACCATGTCGAGGTGAGATTCGAGGATAATCCCGGCCTTTTTCTCCATGCCCTTAGTAGCAGGTTTACGGATAATAACATTTCCTACCTCATCTTTAAAGGTTTCTAGCCCTAACTTCTTGCCAAAGTTAAAAGCAAAATCTACAGCCTTGTGTTCCTTTTTGGAAGGACGAGGAATTTTTGTTAGTTCGTTGAAGATTGTCCAAACTTCTTTTGGTTGTAACTGATCGATAGTTTTCATTTAGTATCTGTGTTTAATCGTTTCTTTTATTTTCCGGTTGCAAGATCGAGTGGGAAGTAGTGCAGCTTCCCAAACTGATATACAGGAATTCTTGTTTGCCCTATAACTGTTTGTCCATCCAACAAGCGAGCAGTTACAACAAGAGGTATCCTGTATGCAACTTTGCCTTTTGAGGCTGCTATGTCTTCTGCAGAAACCTCGGGCGCTATTCTGCCGTCCGTAACAGAAAGCTCTATATATACAGGCCGCCCAGACATATTATCCGGCGGCAGAATACCCTGAGAATCAGATATACGGAAGACTACATAATTTTGTTTCTGGTTCTTTTGAGAAGGCAATACTTCAAAACTTGCCTGCTGATATACGGTTGTAGTTTTTCCTAAAAACAAAGACAGATATTCCTGTTCTAATTTGTTCATATATTCAACAGCACTTCCAAGAGCTTCTCCGCTATAATTAGCATCTGTTTCGCCTGTGAGTATATCTATTTTCTTTTGCCGTAGTCTAAAAATAATTTCAGCGGTTTCTTCGGCTTTCTTCTCTACACTCTTTGTTACTGTTTGAGTTTGTGGAACCGCAATCTTTTCTACTTCTCCATTCTCTCCCGTAACAGTCTTATATAGTTGGGTGGTTTTTGTAGAAAGATTTGCAACGGCCTCATTAAACCGAGGTTGCACAAGAGAAGGAAAGCGCATTGGAGCACTGTCGGCAGAAAAATATCCAGGTGCAATTATCAACCCCTGAGAGCAGAAATTCAAAAAATTTGCTGAGGCATTTTTAGAAGAGCCGATATTAAGAGCAACACTCAAAGACGGATCTGCCTCAATTAGAGGAACTATCTCTGCTTCTTGAATTGAACTATACTTTTTGGAAGAACGGTCTGCACTAACTCCCAAGAATTTTTCTGCATAGGCTGCATACGGTCCGGCAGTAAAATCAGACACCGCAACTTTTACGGAAACCCTGATTGAAGTTTGAGGAAAAGAGTAGATTAGTGCACCTTGAGGGGCGGCATCGGCACCCTTTATTATCTGTGAGAATGAGGATGTTGCAGAAATCACACAAAATACTGCAACAAGCACTGATATTCTTTTTACGATACGCATTTTTCTCTAATTATGCTGTTGGTAAGAGTATTCGTTGTTATTGCAAATATAAATATTTTTATAAAGATGTCATTCATTTGGCATTATATTTCTTTTCCATCTTTTATGACTCCACAACCAATTTACCTTATTACGCCTAATATCTTCTTCTAATAATTGCGCAAATTTCTTTGTTATATAATGCTTTTCATAATTTGAAGAAGGTTCTGCTATTATCTGAAAATCAACCTTATACTTACCTCTCGATAATCTATCCATTCTAAGATACACTACTGGCTTCTGTAATTTTTCTGCAAGAAATTCCGGCCCTTGCAGCATATAAGTTTTTTGATTCAGAAAATCTACAATCGGACAATGTTTACCTATCGGGTTCTGATCGGCAATCATAACATACACTGCTTTTGTTTCTTTGTTTTTCAGGGCATGACGCAATACCTGTTTGCTTTCTACCACCTCACCCTTAGATTTAAATTTACGATACTCGTGCATACGAAGCTTGCGGAAAATCATATCCGAAAGTTTATTCTCTGCTGCCTTATAAACTATATATACCGGATGAGAGGCAAAGCTATTTTCCGAACGTTCTTCTTCTCTGATTATCATACCGCTTACCATTTCCCAATTTCCACAATGCCCCATTACAACAAGAACGTGTCCGTACTTTTTCTGAAGCTCATCCACTACCTCCACTCCCGAAACCTTCACCCGCTTTCTAACCGCCTCTGCGGAGTGCGATAAATCCCAAATACTCTCAACTAAAAGATCGCACATATAGCGATAATAGTCTGCTACAAGCTTCTTCACTTCTCCGTATTTCATTTCCGGAAAACTTCGCGATATATTTATGGTTATAACCGAATACCTATACCGCACTATATTCTTTAAGATAAATGCAAGAATGTTAGAAAAGAAATAATGCACTCCCAACGGAAGAAGGCTTACCACATAAAGCAAGCAATAGATAATTCCTGCTAAAAACTTATTCATGTTAATTAAAGGGCAAAGAGCCTGTTTTTCATTGCGGTATATTTTACTTACAACAAAGATAACGCAAATTCGGCAATATTTTAATATATTTGGGTTTTGAAAGACATAATTTCCTCAACGGACTTCAGGAAAGTTTTGTCTTAGATTGATAATGAAAGTCCACAATAAAAAGATTATTTAACATGTTAAAACTTTGGGAAACCAATGCTCCTCTGGTAATCTTGATTGCGATACTCATCATTGTAGTACCATTCTTGATTTTCTACCTTGTAAAGGCAAAGAAAGAGCATCCTAAGGGGTTGATTGCTGCAGCGTTAAGCAACATGGGAGAAAGATTCGGCTACTATATTATGAATGCCGTACTCCTGCTCTTTCTGGCATCTAAATTCGGAATTTCAGACAAAGCAGCCGGATGGATTTATGCCGTATTCTACTTCTCAATTTACGTTCTTGCACTTCCTGGAGGACTCGTTGCAGACAAGCTCCGTAACTACAAGGGTACAATTATAACCGGCCTCCTTGTAATGGCAGTAGGCTATGGAATGCTTTCAGTTCCTGTATTCGGCGAATCTTTCACTGCAACCACTGGCAAATTCTCAGGCATTCTGGTATTTACCTGCCTTGCTCTGCTTTTGATTGCTATAGGAAATGGTCTTTTCAAAGGCAATCTCCAAGCAATCGTTGGTCAGATGTACGACAACTATGAGGCAGAAGGTGCAGCTATAAGCAAGGAAGAACACGAACTCAGAAAGAGCAAGAGAGATGCTGGTTTCCAGATTTTCTACGTGTTTATCAATATCGGTGGTGTAATAGCTCCGTTTGTAGCTCCTCTTCTGAGAAGCTGGTGGCTAAAGGTCAATGGTCTGGTTTATAATTCAAGCCTTCCTAAACTCTGTCATCAGTATCTAGCAGATTCATCCTCTATGAGCGGTGATGAAATGAACAATCTCACTCAGCTTGCAGAGCAGGTTCAGACTGGTGCTCAGGCTCTTCCTGCCAATGCAGAATTCGCTGAAAATTACCTCAATGTATTTAATACAGGTGTTCACTATTCATTCATTGCATCTGCAGCAGCTATGGTAATTTCACTCCTTATCTTCTTTGCCACAAAGAGAAAGTTCCCTAATCCTGCAAAGAAAGAAAAGAAGGTTGTTACCAACTACACAGAAGAAGAAAGAAAAGCTAATGCAAAAGAAATCAAGCAGAGACTTTACGCTTTGTTTGCAGTTCTCATTGTGGCAATGTTCTTCTGGTTCTCATTCCACCAGAATGGTCAGAGCTTGTCTGTATTTGCAAGAGACTTTGTAAACACAAGTGCCATTGCTCCTGAAATATGGCAGTGTATCAATCCGTTCTTTGTGATTACACTGACTCCTATCATCATGGCTTTGTTCGCCTCAATGGCACGCAGAGGAAAGTATATTTCTACGCCTCGAAAGATAGCACTTGGTATGTTCATTTCGGCACTTGCATACATCTTCCTCGTTGTTTTGGCAGCCGTAAAGAACTATCCTTCAGCAGACACCTTCAACGGACTTGCAGAAGGTCTGAAAGAAAGCATGAGGGCAAATCCTGCCGTACTGATTATAACTTACTTCTTCCTAACAGTATCGGAGTTGTTTATCTCTCCTCTTGGACTAAGTTTCGTTTCCAAGGTTGCACCTAAGCATCTGCAGGGAATCTGCCAGGGTCTGTGGCTTACAGCAACAGCTATAGGTAACCTTTTCATAGCCATAGGTACCACGATGATTACAACCTTCCCTCACCAATGGCAGGCTTGGGCCGTATTTGCTGGCATCTGCCTGATATCCATGGGCGTTATGCTCGGAATGGTTAAATGGCTCGAAAGAGTTACTTCAGACTAAAAACTGACAACGGCTGTAACTTTGCAATATAGCACAGAGCAGCGAGCCTACTCTATTCAAGAATGAAAGTTGCAGTAGTTATATTGAATTGGAATGGCAAGAACTTTCTTGAGAAGTTCTTGCCTTCTCTTTTCAATGGCCTGCCGAAATATGCAGATTTGATTATTGCAGACAACGCCTCCACAGACGGCTCTAAAGAGGCCTTCTCTAGGCTGAAAGCAAAATTGGAGAATAGGTCTAAAACTCAGTACCTCAAATGGATTCAGTTGCAGGAAAACTATGGCTTTACCGGAGGTTACAACCGCGCTTTCAGTATTATAAACAAAGAAGCCCAATATTCCGAAGATAAGAACCATCCATCTGTCAATCCGTATAGGTACTATGTGCTCATAAATTCAGACATACATGCTCCTGAGGGATGGTTAGAACCTCTTGTAAGTTTTATGAATGAGCATCCGGAAACTGCCGCCTGTCAGCCTAAAATACTCTCTTATAATCATTATGTAAAAGGCATAGAACAGTTTGAATATGCCGGTGCAGCCGGAGGGTTTATAGATAAGTGGGGGTTCCCTTTCTGCCGAGGAAGAATACTTTCCTGCATAGAAGAAGATAAGAGACAATACGATAATCCTGTCAGATGCTTTTGGGCTTCAGGAGCCTGCATGATAGTTCGCAGCAATGTTTGGCACCAGTTAGGAGGGCTGGACGAACACTTCTTTGCACACATGGAGGAAATAGATTTTTGCTGGAGAGCTTCTCTGCAAGGGTATCAGATTTGGTGCGTGCCTACAAGCAAGGTCTATCATGTGGGAGGCGGAACCCTTCCAAACAATTCGCCAAGAAAACTCTATTTCAACTATCGCAACAATTTGTTGATGCTTTGGAAAAACCTCCCCAAAAAACATAAAAGCACCAAAATTTTCCTTAGAAAATGCATCGATGGGCTCTCAGCAGTCTGCTACATTTTTCAGGGCAAATTCAGTTATTTCAAAAGCGTTCTAAAAGCCCATCGCCATTATTCAAAGCTCAAGAAAGAGATTATAGTTACCACGCCTGTCATCAAAACACAGGAAGAAAAACTCCCAGCTGTTTCTTTAGATAAATCCACAGTAACACAATCCTGCAACAACAAAAAAGAAGCGCTCCCTTACGGAATGCTTCCTTACTCAATAATCCGGAAATTCTTTATCGGAAAAAAGAAATATTATCAGATAGATATACAACAAAAAAGGTATTCCAGTGTGAGCTGAAATACCTTATTGTTTAGGGCTCAAGTTGAAGCCTATTCGTCAATGGTCCAACTGAAAAATCGCAGACCAAGTTGTGGCTTAATTTCGTCTATTTCTTTCAGTCTTTCTTTCAAGCGTTTTGAGGCTTCGTCATCTACAAAGGTTATAAGTGCAGAATTCATTGTAGGCCACGCGTGTGAACCCATGTGAGGTTCCCCGTCTTTGGTTCCTGTTCCCTGCACGTGTTCCCACATTGTAAAGCCCCTTATAAAACATTTTCTAAGAATCTCCATCACATTTTCGCCTTGAGCTTCGTTGTATGCTATAAAAACTGCTTTCATATCTTATATAATACTTTCTCTATACTGATTGTTGTATTTTAATTCTCTCCTGTTCAGCCTTTTGCCTTCTTAGCTTCTTCTTTTTGCGATTCAAGCCAAAGGCAGCAAAGACGGTATAAAGCACAGGAACAAATATGAGCGTTACTAAGGTAGAAACCGAAAGTCCCCAAGCTACAGTCATACCCATACCTCTCCAAACCTCAGAACCTTCTCCTTTTCCAAGGGCAAGTGGGAGCATACCTAACACTGTGGTCAGAGTGGTCATCAGTACCGGACGTAAACGAGATTTTCCAGAGTCCACAACTGCTCGTATAACTCCCATTCCCCTCTCTCTATTAAGATTTGCGTAATCTACAAGCACAATACCATTATTTACTACAATACCTATAGTCATAACAGCTCCAACCATACCCATTATACTCATAGGAGTTCCGGTTACAACCAAACCTATAAGCACTCCAACAAAA
>ONYJ01000203.1 GCA_900322025.1 uncultured Bacteroidales bacterium
CGATACCGTAAAGATTATGGAAACTCGTCCGCTCTCAAAAACAAAGCGTTGGAGATTAGTTGAAATTGTAGAAAAAGTTAAATAAGCCATGATACAGCAAGAATCGAGATTAATGGTAGCCGATAACAGTGGTGCAAAAGAAGTATTATGTATCCGCGTGTTAGGTGGTACAAAACGTCGCTATGCAGGCGTTGGTGACAAAATAGTTGTTGCTGTTAAAAGTGCCATCCCTGGAGCAGATGCAAAGAAAGGCTCTGTTTCAAAGGCAGTTGTAGTAAGAACAAAGAAAGAGGTTAGACGCCCCGATGGTTCTTACATCAGATTTGATGAGAACGCTTGTGTTCTTTTAGATAACCAAGGCGAGGTTAGAGGTACTCGTATCTTTGGTCCTGTTGCCAGAGAGTTAAGAGATAACTATATGAAGATTGTTTCACTTGCCCCTGAGGTACTTTAATCATAGGAGGTATTGCGATGAATGTAAAATTACATGTAAAGAAAGGTGATATGGTTTACGTGAATGCCGGCAATGAGAAAGGCAAAACCGGCAAGATTCTTAGAGTAGATCGTAAGAATATGCGTGCCATAGTAGAGGGCCTCAATATGGTAAGTAAGCACACAAAGCCTAATGCTCAGAATCCTCAGGGAGGTATTATTAAGCAGGAGGCATCTATTCATATTTCTAACTTACAGCTTGTAGATCCTGCGAAGGGTGGTCCTACAAGAATAGGACGCCGTTTAAACAGCAAAGGCAAGCTTGTACGTTATGCTAAAAAATCAGGGGAGGAAATCAAATAATGGCAAAGGAAGTAAAGAAAGAGCAGGCCGCTAAGGGTGCAGCCAAAGGCGAAGCTAAGGCAAAGAAAGGCGGTGAGCAGGTAGTTCCTAAAGGTTGGGTTCCAAACCTGCAGAAAGAATACAAGGATAGAATAGCCGGTGAGTTGCAGAAGCAATTTGGCTTTAAGTCTTGCATGCAAACTCCAAGGCTTGAGAAAATAACTATCAATCAGGGTATAGGAATAGGAGCTGCAGATAAGAAGATTGTAGAAAACGCTGCAGAGGAACTGGCTCTGATAACAGGTCAGAAGGCTATTCTTACATATTCCAAAAAGGATATAGCTTCTTTTAAGGTAAGAAAGGGTATGCCTATTGGTTGTAAGGTTACTCTGCGCAGAGCTAAGATGTATGAATTTTTGGAGAGGCTTATAAAGGTTTCCCTTCCTCGAATCAGAGATTTTAAGGGAGTTGAGGAAAAATTTGATGGCCGCGGAAATTATACTCTTGGTTTAAGGGAGCAGATTATTTTCCCTGAAATAGACATAGACAAGGTTTCAAAGATTCTCGGGCTTGAGATTACTTTTGTTACCAGCACTACAAAGGACGAAGAGGCAAGGGCACTTCTTGCAGCATTTGGTATTCCTTTCAAAAAGAAATAATAACAAAGTATATACAATATGGCAAAAGAATCAATGAAGGCACGTGAGGTAAAGCGTGCAAAGTTATGCGCCAGATATGCTGAAAAACGTAAGAAACTTAAAGCCGAGGGCAATTATGCGGCTTTGGATAAGCTTCCGAAGAACTCTTCTCCGGTAAGGCTCCATAACCGCTGCTCGCTTACCGGAAGGCCAAAGGGATATATGCGTGTTTTTGGCATAAGCAGAATACAGTTTAGGGAGATGGCCTCAAAGGGCTTGATTCCTGGTGTACGCAAAGCCAGCTGGTAAAAAAAACTAAAAAGGATATCGATTATTAAAAATTTCAAACAATGACTGATCCGATTTCAGATTATTTGACAAGAATCAGGAATGCCTACAGGGCCAACCATAAGGTTGTTGAAATTCCTGCCTCCAAAATGAAGAAAGAACTTACAAGAGTGCTCTTTGAAAAGGGTTATATCTTGAGTTATAAAGTAGTGGAGGGTGAACCTGTAGGAACTATTAAAATTGCTCTGAAGTACCATCCTGAAACTAAGATTCCGGCAATCAAGAAGATTGTAAGAATCAGCCGTCCGGGTCTTAGACAATACAGGGGTGTAGAAAATATGCCAAGGGTGCTTAATGGTCTTGGTATAGCTATTTTATCTACATCCAAGGGTATTTTAACAGACAAGGAAGCACGCTTGCAGAATGTTGGTGGTGAGGTGCTTTGCTATGTTTACTAACAGATTAATCTTTTAATTATGTCAAGAATAGGAAAATTACCTGTAAGCCTGCCACAAGGAGTA
>ONYJ01000093.1 GCA_900322025.1 uncultured Bacteroidales bacterium
AATATGGATTCGAAGCAATTTTAACCAAATATCAAGGAACCGGAAATCTCAGGTTAGACCCTGCCAGAATTGCGGCTCAGGTAGTAAGCGGCATAGGTTTTCTTGGAGCCGGCACCATACTGATACAAAAACAGGTAATTAAAGGACTCACTACCGCAGCAGGGCTTTGGGCTATGGCCGGTGTGGGTTTGGCTGTAGGAGCCGGTATGTATAAGGCAGCCATTGCAGGAACAGTACTCATACTCATAGGGCTCGAATTATTAAGAGTATTTTTTAAGGGCATCGGTTATCGTAATATCACTATAGAAATAGAAGTAGAAGACAAGAAAAGTTTGGAGAAGCTACAAGAGCTTTTAGCCAAACCTCTTTATACTGTAACCACTTACAATGTCAGCCAAGCCTTATCAGGGTATAAAATAGAAGCAGCGGTTAAGATGAAGAGCAGAACAGACGAAAAAGAACTGTTCAGAAAGCTCAATCAGCTGAACACGCTGCTTGTAAAAAAGTTTGAGTAAGCCTACTCCTTAATATCCTTAAAGCCCTTGCCTATTATCTCAGAAGAATCCACTACATTGATAAAGGCCATAGGATCTATTTCTGCAATCTTATATCTAAGGTTCATCATTTCTCTCCTTGTTAGAGACACATAAATTATGCTCTTTTCTTCTCCCTTAAACATTCCCTTGGCCGGCAGTAATGTTGCTCCACGATGCATCTCATCTATGATAATCTTTCTGATATCGTCTGGTCTCTCAGATATTATTAGCATAGTCTTGGCTGCCTGCCCCTCAATAACCATGTCTATTATCTTGCTTTCTAAGATAATGATGAGCCAAGAATACATAGGTAGTTTCCAGTCGCCGAAAGCTATAACCGTAGAAAGAGTAATAAGACCATCTACAATTATTACAGCTGTTCCCATAGAGATATGCAGATACTTGTTTACTATCATGGAGATAATATCGCTACCACCGCTTGTAGCTCTGGAGCGGAAAATCATTCCTAAGCCTATTCCATATAAAATACCTCCGAATATAGCGGCAAGCAACTGATGATCAAATAGTTTAATAGCATCTACACCAGTCAGACCACTTTCTGCAATTCTATTGCTTACATCTGGTTCTATCAATGAATCAAAGCCATAAGTCTGGTGAATCAACCACATAAAAGCAGGTATCAGCAAAGTACACAGAAGTGTCTTGATACCAAAACGGCTACCCAAAACTATAGTACCTATTATCAGGAGTGGAATATCCATACAAAGAGCAGAAAGCTCTGTTCTCCAGCCCCAAAGATGGTGAAATACCATAGAAAGACCATAAGTTCCACCAGGTGCAAATCCATAAGGTTCTATAAGCAATACCGCACCTAACGAAAAGATAAAACACCCTACCACAAGGAGAGTGTATTCTATAATATTTTGTCTTGAAAAAATCTTCTTGGCTCCCATAGCTAAATTACATCATCATACCACCGCAAACCTGAATAACCTGTCCTGATACATAAGCAGAAAGATCAGAAGCAAGGAATAGGCACACATTTGCCACATCCTCTACCGAACCGCCACGCCTCAACGGAATCTTTTTGTACCAATCTTGCTTCACCTCATCAGAAAGCTGCTCGGTCATCTCTGTTAAGATAAAGCCAGGAGCTACAGCATTGGCTCTGATGCCTCGCCTACCCATCTCTTGTGCAATACTCTTAGCCAAACCTATCATGCCGGCCTTTGATGCAGAATAGTTGCACTGACTCGCATTGCCATGAACTCCAACTACAGAAGACATATTTATTATGGAACCGGCTTTCTGCCCCATCATAACAGGAGTAACGGCATGTATAAAGTTAAATGCGCTCTTAAGATTCACAGCTATAACAGCATCCCATTGCTGCTCAGTCATTTTTACCATAAGACCGTCTTTTGTAATTCCCGCATTATTTACGAGAACATCTATTCTACCCAATTCCTTTACAACCAACTCTACAGCATCGTGAGCCTGCTGAAAGTCTGCGGCATTGGAAGCAATTGCAATAACCTTTACACCAAAGGCTTCCAACTCTTTTTTGGTTTGTTCTCCTGCCTGATCTATCACGAGATCTGTAAAAGCGATGTTAGCACCCTCGCTTGCGAACTTTAAGGCTACAGCCTTTCCGATTCCTCTGGCAGCACCCGTAATAAGGGCAACTTTTCCTTCAAGTAGTTTCATAATGTCTATAATTTATTTTGATATTATTTCCCGTTAAATTAAGCAAGACGAGCCATAAGATCATACTCGGTTGCTCCTGTTATGCAAACCGCCGCAAATTTACCAATTAATTGTTGCGGTGCAATAGTTTGCTGCAAGTCTGATATATCTATGAGAACAGAGCCATCCACTTCCGGGCTCTCGCGCTGGCTACGAGCTATTAAAAAGCCGTCTTTATAAGCATCTATCAGCACCTTTTCCACCCCTCCTATCCTCTTTCTATTATTCTCCAAGGCAATTTTGCTCTGCAAACTCATCAAGCGGTTATAGCGGCGCTTCTTAACAGACGATGGAACCTCATCGGGATAATGAACTGCATCGTAAGTTCCTTCCTCCTCGCAATAACAAAATGCCCCCAACATTTCAAAACGATTACTGCGCACAAAACCAAGCAGTTCCTCAAATTCCTCTTTTCCTTCTCCCGGATGACCTACTATCATGGTTGTGCGAAGAGCTATCCCCGGCACCATGGAGCGTATTTCGTTTATTAGCTTCTGAGTTTTTGTATAATCAACTCCTCTTCGCATCATCGAAAGAATTTTTGAGGATGAGTGTTGGAGAGGTATATCTAAATACTTGCAAATTTTAGGATTATCTGCCATAGCCTTGAGCACATTGCGCGGAAAGCCTGCCGGATATGAATAATGTATTCTAATCCACTCTATGCCCTCTATGGCCGAGAGTCGCTCCAGAAGAGTGGCCAACATCTTTTTGCCATACAAATCCGTGCCATAGAAAGTAGTGTCCTGCGCAATCAATATAAGCTCTCTCACCCCCTGCAAGGCCAAAGCTCTGGCCTCTTTTTCCAAAACTTCTATCGGTAAAGATGTATATCTACCTTTGATAAGAGGTATTGCACAATAAGAGCATTTTCGGTTACAGCCATCTGCTATTTTCAAATAAGCATAGTGCTTAGGAGTTGTCAGATACCGCTCTGTTAAGATACAAGACTTAGAGCGTAGAGCAGAAGACTTCTCAACACCCAACCACTTAATCATAGCCCCCCACTGAAAAGAACCAAAAAACGCATCTACTTCCGGCAGGCTTTCTTTTAAATCATACTCATAACGCTCGCTAAGACAGCCGCATACAACAACCTTATCTACATAGCCCTCATTCTTTGCCGCAATGGCAGACAAAATTTCGTCTATGCTCTCTTTTTTGGCATCACCTATAAAACCACAAGTATTGATAATAACTACATCCGGCTTGGCTATTTGATATGTTAGCGTTTCAGGCAGGACTTCCACACCGCCATCTGCCAAAACAGCAAGCAGTTTCTCAGAATCCACCCTATTTTTAGAGCAGCCCATTGTAATGAGCTGCACCTTTTTAGGACGATAGAGCCCGGCTACCTCCAGCATATCTGCCTAAACCACTTTTCTTGGAACACTTGCCTTGGCAGGAGCACCTTGTTTGCCACTTACCTTGGCACCCTTCTGCTTAGAAGCCTCTTTAGCCTGCTTAGCTGCCGCAGTTTTAGCACTTTCTTCCTTATCTGCAGCTTTGTTTTCTCCTTCTCCCTCAGTTTCAAAATCTAAGCTGGCATATTCTTTAAGACAATTATACCATTCCACAACTTTCTTCATGTGAGAAGGATAGAATTTATCTGCATCATAGTTTGGAATCACCTTTCCAAAGAAATCTTTCAAAACTGCAGCCTCGCTTTTTCCGGAAGGAGCCGGTTCGTTGCCTAAAACATTCTTCATGGCAATAAGCACATCCTGCAACTTAATATCACCATCCTGAGTAAATATAGAGATATCTGAAAGCGCACTCATTTTTGCAGACGAAGATGCCACAAACCTCTTCTTGGTTAACATAGATTCTAAAATAGCTCCTCTGGTAGCTTGCGCAACATAGGTGAAGAGTCCCTGCTCTCCACTCACTGTAAGTACTTTTCCTAAATCTGTCTTCATATCGTTATCGTAATTTGTATTCTTTTATTTCATTCCTCTTTCTCTTTTTATCTGCTCGTACGCACTCTGCATAGCCTTAAACTTTTCTTCTGCCGATTTCCTAACATCCGCACCGAGATTTTCCACCTTATCGGGATGATACTTGGCCGCAAGCCTGCGATATGCCTTACGCACCTGGTCGTCTGTGGCCGTCTTATCTATCTCCAATATTTTATAAGGGTCTTTATCGGCCTCAAACATACCCATTATACTACGCACATCTTTCTGATCTAAGCCAAGATACCCTCCTATCTGAAAAAGCAAAGCACTCTCCTCCGGAGCAACCTTGCCATCTATCTGGGCTATCCCAAGTAAATAATGAAAGAGCTGAAGCCTCTGAGAATAAGCCATGTGCCCTTTAATCTGCACGCAAGCCTGATAAATATCTACATTCTTATTCAAGAGCTGCTTTATTATGTTCAGCGATGGCTGCACACTGCCTACTCCAAAATTATTTGCGATAAAGTCTTTTATAAAATTCAGCTCCGAACGCAATACCTTTCCATCGGCCTTCATTACCGCAGTGGAAAGCACTAATAAACTTATAAGAAAGCTGTTACGCTGTTCTGTCTGAGTGTAGCCCCCTGCATACCTTCCAGATGTACCGCCGGTGTATCTCCCATAAGTATCACCGCCGCCGGGCGGCAATTGCTTAGAAGAACCATCTACCATAGCACCTATGGCAAAGCCCAGAATGCCGCCGATATAGCCGCCGACAACCCATCCTAAAGCCCCTAATATCCACTTGAGTGCCATGTATTACTTCATTTTCTTTAATATATTTCTAACCTCTCCCTCTATATCGTTTCCGTCTATGGATTCTATAACAAAGTCTGCCATTGAAATTCTTTGCTCATCCGAAATCTGATTCTCCAAACGCCTGCGAACCTCCACTTCAGAAACAGCATCACGCTTCATCACCCGCCTAATCCTTAAATCAAGAGGAGCTGTTACAACCAATACTTTATCCATAAAACTCCTCACATACTCATTTTCCAGAATAACAGCGCTTTCAAATACCACTACCCCTCTTTTATACCGCTTCCAACCAACAAAGTCGGCCATAACAAAAGGATAGACTAATTTTTTTACTTCGGCCATCAACAACTTGTCTGAAAATATCAGATTAGCCATAGCCTTTCTGTCTAATACTCCGTCTTTTAGAATATCTTTTCCCAAAATCTCTACAAGTCCGCTCTGCAGTTGCCTATTACTGGCATACAACTGCTTTGTTTGCGCATCGGAGTCGTAAACCTTACAACCAAATTCCGCAAATACGCTACAGATACGGCTCTTGCCCGCTCCTATTCCGCCTGTTATTCCCAAAACCCTGCTCATTATCTCTCGTCTTTCTTAGACATGAATATGACTCTGTCTGCAAATTCCGGCACTAGTGAATAGCGGAGTACCCCTGCGGGCACCTTATTCAATTTTATCTTTGCCTTGCCGGAAGAAGATGCAGCCGCCTGATTATAATCTACACAAGCATTGAAATCGTCTTCGGTAAGTTCTTTATTTTTTCCGTATTCTTCTCTGAATAAAACTTTTACCGCAGAAGGGAAGAGTACCATTCTGGCATCCGGAGGCACATTCAGCATCTGTATAGGAATAGATAGCTCATTTTCTATATAACGCTCTACTTTCAGTCTATAAACTATCTGCTCGGCAGACATTTCTACTCCATTTATGGGCAGAATTGCAGCCTCTCCCTGAATATTGTCTTTTATATTCTTTGCGTATATTTTCTCTGTAAAAACCGAGTCTATGGTACTTACGATATCCTCATCTCCTGTTATCAAAACAGAATCTGGGCGTACAATCAGCCTTTCTACAGGCATATACTGATCGCTGTAAGTAATATCAGAAGATATACAAACCGGCACCTTCTTCTGCATGTTTCTTGGCATCAGAAAAAACAAGGTGTCGTCCACTACTTCTTCTACTACCAGTTTTCCTGCCATGCTTTCAGACACCTTATCTGCAAGCGCAGAAGTAGGCAACCAGAAAACATCTTCTTCCCTGTCAGAAGGTTGCAGCAAAGATGGATCTATTCTGAATGACAAAACATTAGTGCCGTTTTTTACTGAATACTTATGGCGCAGAAGAAAAAAGCCGGAAGAGGCTCCCCGTACAGCCAGCATATCTCGAGATGTGGAAGTAAAGACTCTCCCCTCCAAAGGAGAATAAATCTGTACTGTATAGTGAAAGACATACCTATAACGGTCTGAGAATTCCATAACTCCCCAAACAATCAGAGACAATAGTAAAGATAGCAGAAAGGCTACCAGATTACCTCCCCTTATCCGTAGCTTGCCACCAGGTTTGTCGGTTTCCACAACAGCAATTTATTAATTTTCAGAAAAATCTTTAACAAGAGAATTTCTTGCCACCCTGATTTTAGTATTGGTATCTATACGCATCATTACTTTATCTGCATTAATCTCCTCCACGGTACCGTATATGCCACCTAAAGTAACCACTTTATCACCCTTTTTAAGCTCATTACGAAATTTTTGAAGCTCCTTTTGCTTTTTCTGCTGAGGGCGAATCATAAAAAAGTACATTACTGCAAAAATTGCAACTAACATCAAAATCATGTTAAGTCCACCGCCTTGTACCTGAGTAGCGGCTTCTGCATCTGCCTGCAAAACAGAAAAAATAGTTAAAAAACTCATATCTTACTAAAATTAAATTATTTCAGTTATTATACAAAACCAAGCCACCAGTTAAACCAAGCCACCTATCAGGCCCCTCGGATTCTTCTCTATCTTACCTTCCACCATCAACTGTTTCAGAATCTTATGCAATAGTCCGTTCACAAAAACATAACTCTTTGGTGTACTGTAGTATTTAGATATTTCCACATACTCATCTATAGTAACCTTCAAAGGTATATCCTTAAAGGTAACAGCCTCTGCAACTCCCATGGCTACAAGCAAAATATCAGACTGCACAACCCTTTCTACATCCCAGTTCTGCATATAAGAAGAAACTGTTTCCGCCAAATCGTCGTAATCT
>ONYJ01000154.1 GCA_900322025.1 uncultured Bacteroidales bacterium
AATAGTCAGACATCTCTTCTTCCATCATTTTTCTCCTTTTATGTGAACCTTTGCCGGGCATCCATAAACTAAACTATCCGGCTCAACATCTCGTGTAACAACACTTCCTAAACCAACTTTAGCTCCTTTCCCGATTACTACCCTATTCAAAACGGATGAGTTTGGACCAATCCATGCAGATGCTTCGACCTTTGAAGACCCGCAAAGTATTACATGTGCTGTGATCACAGCATTTTCACCAATATATAGGTTGTGTGCTACATGAACTAAATTATCTATTTTGGCACCTTTTCCTATATACGTTTGTCCTTCAAATAAACTATTACAGATACAGGTGTTATCACCAATATAGACATTACTACAAATATGTAATCCTCCCACATGTCTTGCATGAATAGGCTCTTTACCTTGTACAGTCAAAATTTGAAAGCCCTCCGAGCCGATAGTTGAATTACATCCGATAATAACATTATCTTCAATTTCAGTGCCCTGCCTTATTACAGTATTTTCTCCGACAGTAACATTATCGCCAATTACAACTCCCCTATGGATGATGGCTGACTTTGCTATGTTACAATTTTCCCCAACCTTTGTAGGAAATTCATAGTCTGAATAAAAATCTGTATTCTCGCACAAATAATTATGTATCCTATAAAAATCTGCTTCAGGTTCATCAGAAGCAAACACTTCTACTCTTTCTCCTAAAGTCGACTTCCATTCCTCAACCATTTCTTTTTTTACAATGACCGCTCTAATATTATTGCTCGATTGAACTATTGGCAGGTACTTGTCACTTGTAGCATAAGAGAGTATAGAATGGTAATTAGATGGGCGATCGCAAAAATTCAAACCATCAATAAAAAATTCTTTCTTTATAGTGTTGCTCAAATTAAATAAAGCGTCTAAATCTTCAGCGCTAATATTCCTGTGCATAAACCTTCTCCTTACTTTAATCACGCAGAAATATAGGCTGAGCAGAGCTAAAAATTCCGATTTATTTCTATATATTCGAAATTAGTCACATTAAATGTGGGAAATGTCATGACCGCAAAATGATAATTCTTTCCTGCAATCTTGATATTCGTGGAGTGTAACTCCACCCAATTACATTTTTTATAGAAATTTATCAGATTATCGTGGCACAAAAGAATACCAGGTCTCTCCGCTTTACTTATAAACTCATTAGCAGCCCGCATCAATCTATGCCCATATCCTGTGTGTTCTCTATCTTTTGTTACACATACATTTCCTATACCTACGCAATTCACCTCGTAAGTATCAAATCGGCAGTTCACATTGATTGCATTGAGGTATGCTGCTAATACCCCCCCCCGAGTATCCAAGTAGATGAACATCATTGGCTAATAAATTGTCTTTCAGCCACTTTCTTTGAGATGTATCTCCATAATGCCAATGTTCTTCTTTTATCTGAATAATCTGTGTTTTTATTTCTTCAGTTAGATCCTTATTTTGGATATATTTCAGTTCCATTAATCCACCATCCACAAGGCAAACCCACAAAATGGTCATTAAAATATTCTACCCCCGGAAGTTCAATATCTGACTTTCCAAAAACAGAATAAATATCATTCCGAATATGCACACCGGAGGCATAAAAGCCTTCCTCACGGAATTTGTCTATTGTTCTTATTTTGTCTTCTGCCAGAATGCCGTATACCCAATTATTCGGGTTCGTATTATCGTGCTCTAGTTCTTGAACACTATAATCGTCGGCAAATCTCTGAGACCATCTTTTTGCATTACTTCTGTGCATAGATAGCAGCTCTTGAAGATGCTTCATCTGCTGGTATCCGATGTAGCCGTTTACGTTGCTCATCTTTCCATCATAACCAGGTACAGAAACGTCACACTTAGGATTTATTTCTCCACGGTCATCTCGAAAATTAGTTCTGTTGATTCCGTTATCTCTTAATAATAAAGCTTTTTTATACGCTTCTTTAGACTTGAAAATGATTGCGGCTCCATCAACACAATTTAAGAAGCGCACGGCGGTCAAACAGAATATTGTGACATCAGTACCGCAATTTCCTATAAGTTTTCCTTTGTATTCACTGCCGAGGCATTCTATCCCATCATCTATGACCGGAATCCCATGCTTCTGTCCAATGTTATTTATCTCATCAATATATCCTGGGTAACCACAGTAATGATTATGTATGATTGCCTTTGTTGATGAATCAAGTCTTTTCTATACAGAATCGGGATCTAATGAACCAGTGTGGGCATCTATATCAGCCCAACGAACTTCCATTCCATTAGTCACATATGGTTGTGTTGAATCTAAACACCCCATCGGGGAAGCGATTACATTTCCTTCATATATACCAAGGCTTTTCAACGTTATAGTAATAGCGTTTCCAAAAGTATTGGTGACTAGTATATGTGGAACGCCAAAATACTCCCGTAGAGCATTTTCAAATTTCTTTGTCCATTCTCCATATGCCAGAGCCCCAGAATGGAGAATATCATCCAGTTCTGGTAATTCCGGCATATATGGCATAAAAAGCGGTATCATACTATTTCTCATTTTCCCTTATTAATAATCGAGCTCTTTTCATCAGAGTATCAAACACTATGCTGGAAATAACTGTAATAACAAATGTCACAAGCGATAATGCTACCCAGTTATTAACAATATGCTTTACAATAACAAGAATCGGCCAATGAAAAAGATAGGCTTCATATGATATATTTCCAAGTTTTTCCAAAAGTCCAAGAACGCTCTTCCTCACTGTTCCGGATTCCGTTATGATACAAATATTTAACAGCCCGATAGTAAGAAAATCAATGAACAGATATATGTTTCCGCTCAATAGATTGTTCATGTATCCTCTTGCTGTTCCAAATAGATTATAGGCTTCAAGAAAACCCATATTATTTGCTATATCGAGATACAGCCAGCATAGTAAAATTCCTATGATGCCAATCAAGCTAAATAAAAAATATTTATATTTTCTAGTTGTCTTTTTGCCGCTATTATGATCAAAATAAATATCTGATGCAACCAAACCTCCGAAAGCAAATGCGTCAAGATGTCCTACCGGACATAATGTAATCAGCATAACTCTCATTGAAAAAACAAGCATAATGCATCGATATACTATTCCTATACCTAAAAGAAGATATAGAATTCTGATTAATCCTTTTCTGCTATTCCCCGAAATCTTGAAACAAAATAATAATATCAGCCCATTAACAACCTCTATCGTCATCGTCCAGGTATGCGCAGTGAAAGGCTGCAAAGGTGAACAATAATCCGTCACCATCCACAGAAAATTCTGAAGAAATGGTATATGAAAGAATATATCCCATGGCACGGTATGAAGGATTAACGCCAGTACAGTTACAACTATCATCAATACAAGATAGGGAGGATACAGCCTTTTTATTCTCTCTTTGAATTTTCGGCTGATAGATGTCGGCTTACTGCCGATAATAAACGACTTAGTTGCAAAGAAGGCGCTTATAACAAAGAAACTCTCTACCCCCCCCCACATTATCCGCGCAAATGGCGCACTTGCATGGAAGAGCAGGATTCCTATAAAAAGCAGCCCTCTCAGAATCTGTACATTATGGAGCTTTGCCATCTTATTATCACTTGTCATTCAATCAGTTCCTTTTATTACCAGCCCTTCTTAACCACATCTACTATTCTTTCCCTATCCTCTTTGGTCACCCACCAGCCACAAGGGATATGTACGAAGTGACTGTACCAATCATCCATATTAGGAAGTGGACATTTCGCATAAGAAAAGACTGAATGTGTATCATTACGATGATGAAGCGGTGAAGCAGTTATGCCATTTTCCTCCATTATCTTGCAGAAGTCATCCCTATTCTCGACACGAAGAGTATAAAGCCAGTACGATGGTTCGGTATGATCATAATAAGGTACCAGCGTGACACCAGAAATACTCTTCAAGGCTTCATCGTAGTATTTTCCATTCGAAATATAAGTATCCAGAACTTCGTCCATATGCTTCATCTGAACGCTGCCGATGGTTGCATTAACATTATTCATCCTATACTTATAGCCGGCACGATGGACATCATTATCCAGACGAGAAACCTTCTTGCTAAGACCAAACCATCCGAGGCGAAGCGCCTCATCCATTTGACTGTCATCCGGAAAACTGATAGCTCCTCCATCGACAGTTGTCATATGCTTTATAGCCTGGAAAGAGAAGCATGTATAAGGGGAGTTACTTCCTATTCTCTTTCCCATGTATTTTGCTCCAAAAGCATGAGCTGCATCTTCAATGATTGGAATATTGTATTTCTTAGAAAGGGCATTGAAACGATCCATGTCGCATACCATACCTGCATAATGAACAAGCATGATGGCTTTCGTTTTTTCTGTAATCTTGCTCTCTACCGAATCCGGATCAAGAAGTCCAGTCCTGGGATCTACGTCTGCCCAGACGACTTTTGCACCAGTAATGGCGATTGTGGTATTTGTCGCTTCAGAGGTCATCGGTGTACTGATTACTTCATCCCCCGCACCTACCCCAATTAATTCAAGTGCGATATGCAGAGCACCTGTTCCGGAATTCAGGGCAATGACATTAGGATTATCGAGGTATGCAGCAAGATCATTCTCGAAACTCTTCACCGCATCACCAATTGCAATATACCCGCTGTAAAGAATATTTTCGATGGCAGGCATCATTTCTTCACGAGGTGCAATATATGTTTTAACTAAAGGTATCATTTCTCCTCCTTATTCTCATGCTTTCTGCTTTTAACTTCATTTAGTGTGCTTTTTACATAACTTAAACTATCTACTTTTAAAGCTTTACTTATAAGCAAATAAATAACTATACCAACAAATATCTCTATTATTAAAAGAATGAGATGATTATTAAATTTGCCAACAACAAGACTCCTAAAAAATATGACTCCAAAGTACATAAGCATTGATGCAACTACAGGAATCCCCGCATCTCTTAACTGCTCTAATATTGAATAATTAAGCAATTTACTAATTGCTGGCAAATTAACCAATGTAGAATATATCTCTGCTATCAATGCACTAACAACGATAGCATAAACTGAATCGGATTTAATAACCGTAAAAGAAAGTATCAAAAGTCCACCTATTTTCTTGATAATTTCCAAATTCATATATAACTTGCTATTACCCAGAGCTTTCATTGCCTGTATTCCTGCAGTTTGTATTGGCTGAAGTAAATAAACAACACACATAATTTTTAAATATGGTACACAGGCTAGCCATTTTTCGGTTAGAACAACCTCTATCATTTCATATGAAACAGCTGCTAATCCTAATAATACCGGTCCGAGCAAGAATGTTCCAACCTTAATAGCTCTTTTAGTCATTGCCTTTACTCTATCCAAATTTGACTGCTCTGCTGATATCGCCGGAAATAAAACATTAGAAATAGAAGTGTTGATATTAACCGATATTATCGCTGGAAATTTTTCTCCTTGATTACTATATGCCAAATCCTCCTCAGAAAATTTTTTCCCGATAATTAAATTACGAAGGTTAGAATAAAGTGCA
>ONYJ01000021.1 GCA_900322025.1 uncultured Bacteroidales bacterium
ACACTGATGTTTCCAGCTTTGTTTTCATGCCATATTGAAGGATAAAACACTTGCTTGTCAGCAGTTTTATTCAGCCGCTTGGATATAATTTTTTCAGATGCAAATAGTGATGGGTCAACATTCTCATCAGATTCAAGAACATCGACAAGATTATAAGAAACATGGGGTATTTCAAAAGAAAAAGAATCACAATCTTTCTTTCTTTTGAAAGCTACAATAATTACGCGCTCACGTTTTTGAGGAAGACCGAAATCAAGTGCATTCAATACTTGCCATTTCACAAAATATCCCAATTGGGCCAGACTCTCCAGAATAATCTTGAAAGTACGACCACCATCATGCCCCACAAGCTGTTTCACATTCTCGAGCAGGACATAAGGAGGCTGATGATAATCAAGAATACGCTCTATCTCAAAAAACATAGTTCCACGAGTATCAGCAAAACCTTTCATTTTTCCCATAATAGAAAATGCCTGACACGGAAAACCAGCTAAAAGAATATCATGTTTAGGAATTCTATTAGCTGGTATTTTTGTTATATCACCGTAAGGAATGATTCCAAAATTTGCGAAATAGGTCTGACAGGCCTTATCATCCCATTCACTACTAAAAACACACTTATAACCCATCTCATCAAAAGGAATACGTATACCACCTATTCCTGCAAACAAGTCAACAAATGTGAACTTAAAGTTTGAAGGAGAAGGGAAAGGATAGTCATACAACTCACTGAAAATATTGTATGAACTTATAGGTTCTGATAATACTTCACTTCTACTTAAGAAATCAGAATCTGCGTTGCAATAGCAGGTATTAGGCTTCTTTTTAGACAAATAATTAATAACGGCAGAAACAATCTCTGCATCTCTTTCTTTTCTGTAATGATCTCCACTCATATTAAAAAAAATACATCATCCCCTACAAAAGTGCGCTTGTTCCGCATTATTTAAAAAGTTGTGCAAAGTTAACAAATATCAGTAGAATTCAATATATCTTTCCGCTATCATCGATAAGGAAAATAATAAGATCTGCTTCGGGACAAAGAGGTAGGCACACTTTTTTGCATCTCATTTTAATCTCATTTACAAATGACTGCAGAAGATTATCCGGAAGGATATCCCAGAGTTCCCGTGCAAGAGTAATACTTTGCGCCTTCTCTACAAGTTCCTTTTCACAACCTGCAGATTTTAATATAGTAGCAATAAAATCTCTATCCATAGTAACGGCACTGGAATGAGTATCCAGATTTCCGGCTGCTAACTTTACAGCTTTACCAAGCATTACACCAAGGGTTATTTGCCTGAATCCCAATTCGTACGCTATGCTGATAGTATCACCTATCTTATTACCATATTGCACAAAGCACTGCGGTGGAAGTTCTTTGTAATAATCCTTGAGGAAATTTTCACTCTTGGCTCCTGAGTTTATAACAACACGAGAGCAGCCGCTCGCCTTGGCCACATCCATACACTTGCGGATGGAATTTATAAATCCTTCCTCCGAGAATGGCTTGATTATACCGCTCACCCCTATTATGCTAATGCCACCTTCAATACCGAGTCTTGGATTAAAAGTTCGGCGAGCAACATCCTCTCCACCTGGTACAGAGATAATTACTTTAAAGCCATTATTCGGATATAAACGTTTAAGGTTGTCGGCTATCATCTTTCTCGGCCCTTTGTTTATAGCCGCTTCACCGGGAGGATAGTCAAAGCCCTGCAGGGTGATACGCCCGACACCTGCGCCACCTTCTATCAGAATATCAGCAGAGTCCAACAAAAAAACCTTTGCATGAATCTCCATCTTGTCTGTTACATCAGGGTCATCTCCACTGTCTTTGATAACAAATGCTTCTGCCTTAATGCCTTTCAGTCTATCTAATTGGCTCTCAGGTTCTGAGGATATTGTATCATGAAGTTCAGATGCAGAGAAAAGTGTACTACAGCGTTCTGCCTCTGGGGATACTGAGCTATTAGTTTCAGGCTCCGTAGGTAATGCATTTTGAGTTTCAGACTCAGTCTGTGAAGAAACTGTATTACAGCGTTCCGTCTCTAAGGATACTGCACAACAAGTATCAACACTTATGTTTTCTTCGTCTGGAAGGAGGATATCCACACTTTCAGGGCAGATGCCTTCCATTAGGCACTTTGCAGCAGCTACTGCAGCAGCCGTGGCACAGCTACCGGTTGTAAGGCCGCTATGCAACGGAAAAAATTCAGGCAGCAACTTTTCCACCATGCGCCGCATACCATACGGGCCATTCACCGTAACAAAACTCTCCGGCATAAGCGGACGCTCTATGGCAAAAACCATAATACCTTTATTTAACGCAGCTTCTGTCTTCTGAATATAGCCCCCTGTTAATCCACTCTCCTTCAACAGAATGGCATCTGGACCAACTCTATCTATTTCAACATTTTCATCTTCGTCACGACGATAAAAGCAAAGATGCTCAAGAGCCACACCATACCTATAGGCTAGTTCTCGAGATGAAGGCCTATCGAGAATACGATGAAAAACTTCTATACCGGCCTCTTCCAAAGGTCTGAGTTTAGGAATAGACTGAACACCGGCGGTTGAAAGCAGACGCCAAGATTTTCTTCCGGTATTATCACGCCGTTGGGCAGCTATATTATTACGCTGTTTTGCAGCAGAATCTCTACATTCACTTACAAGATGCCCACACTTTTCCAGATGCCGTTTAGGCTCTACAGAGTGCCGCTTAAACTCGTTGCTTATTATACTAACAGCATCGGAGAAATCCTTACACCATACTATTCGGCTATCACGTGGCGGATAAATCCTTTCAAATCTTATAACAGGAATATTCAAAATCTTTGAAGCCTCAGCGATATTGCAGTGAAGCTCACTTGCAAATGGATGTGCCGCATCAATTATAAGCCTGATATTATTGCTGTTACAAAATTCGGTTATTTCTTCCCTATCCATTGCCCCACTAATCAACTGCCCATGCAGGAGCGTCAACTGCTGCTCCCCTCCCTTAGTGGAATAGTAGAACACAGAACCTGCCTCCTCAAGCTCCTTTGCGGCCATACGGCCTTCTGTTGTTCCTCCAAAAACCAAAATCATCTGTTGTTCTATTACTCAGTCTTACTCTCTACTTCCGTGCTGATAGTTTCAACTCACGGCTAACTTTTCAACTTTAATATCTAACTCTAATCTCTAAGTTTTATATCTAAACTCTAAGTTACAACCTTCTAACTATAAACCAGAGAATCTAAAACCATAAAATTCTATTACCCTCAAAAACAGGTACTTCATAACCTATTATTACTCGCTGCCCTCATCTTTTTCAGCCTTGCGGAAAAGGTGAGTAAAATGTTTAGAATAAAGTTCCGAAAGCCCCTCGCGATTATCAATAGCAGCTCCAACTACCAGCATTGTAGTCAAGGTAAGATTATTATCCTTCACTATTTTAGACAAATCTTTCAATACTCCGCGATATATCCTCTGATCAGGCCAAGTCAGATGATAACAGGCTGCAACCGGCGTATCTTCAGGATATTCCATAAGTAATTCCTGCTGCACTTGCTCCACAATAGCCGCCGACAGGAAAATACACATAGTGCTATTGCTCTTAGCCAAAAGATGCAACTTCTCCTTATCAGGCATTGGAGTTCGCCCCTCCCCCCTCGTGAGTATAATTGTCTGACATTTCTCCGGTATGGTAAACTGGCTCTTTAACTCTGCCGCCGCCGCCAAAAATGATGATATTCCGGGAGTTATGTGATAGTTCATCCGATGCTTGTCAAAGAATGCCATTTGCTCCTGAATTGCACCAAAAATGCAAGGGTCTCCGGTATGAAGCCTCACGATAAACTTTCCCTTATCGTAGAAATCCTTCATTAGGGCACACTGTTGCTCAAGATCCATCGCGGCAGAAGAAACCACCGTGGCACTTGGTTTAGCATAAAATGTAAGTTCCTTAGGCACAAGACTCCCGGCATAGAGAATCAAATCTGCCCTACGGAGCATTTTCATACCCCTCACGCTCACTAATTCAGGATCGCCAGGACCTGCACCAACAATCTCTATATGAGGATGCGGCAAAAAACTATAATCCACAGCAGCGGCCAGCGTCCAGTTTGTCCCCTTTTGCTTTGGAAGCACGAGGCAACCCGCAGGAAACAACCTATAATCCACAGCAGCGGAATTGCCGCCTGACGATGACAAAGCAGAATTGCCAGACGAAGACGATACGGATTTGCCACATGATGAGGATGAAGTGTTAAAGCATCCTAACGCAGAAAGTATCGCAGAAGCTTCTGATACAGAAGGAGTACCTACACACTTTTCAACGGTCTCACTAGGAGTAGGCACAGGAACAGAAGACAATTGCTCTGCCGAATAAAACATTACTTTAACATCGTTAGTGGTGCGCGAATTGTGGCTGCCGAGATTGCTGAACAGGCCACTGCTACTATTGCATATGTTGTCTGCATCACAAGATTCTGCTTTACAAGGTTCTGCTTCACAAGGTTCAGTAGCTCCTGCATTACAGATTCCGCTATCGCCGATGTTGTACGCTTTGTAGCCCATAGTATTGCGCATTTTGCTATCGCCTGTATTGTGCGTCTTGAGTTCTCTCTCAAGAGCTTTCAACACCGGTTCATCTTTTTTGATATCGGCACTTGATATACTTACTATAGCCTCTCTGCATATACCGTTATTGCTTAGGCAATTAAAAATATCCTCTATCACCTTTTCCGTAGGTCCGGCCTGCCTTGCTAATCCAATACCTAAGTGCAGACATTTCGGAACCCATTGAATAGTAGGAATATCCATCCTTCTCCTTATCGGCGACACAGAAAGCAAGAGACTAAATTTAGACAGGTCTATATCCTCAAATCTGTAGAAAAACTCAACATTGCCTGCAGGATTCTCCTCCAACCACTTAGTTCCATCGTCATGAACTTCTATTAACAATGCAGTTGGTTTACCGCCTGCATACAAGAATATTTGGCTGTTCAAATCATCACATTCCTGAGTCCAACCAAATCGCTGAGCCAAAAGGTCTAAAGCCCAAAGCCCGCAACCGTCTGTTTGAGTGGTTATTACAGGATGAGCCTTTAGGTGAGTCGCCAGCCTTGTGGTAATCTCATTAGCACCACCTATATGGCCGGAAAGCACAGAAACCACCTCTTTGCCATTGCTGCTAACACAAAGCACTGCAGGGTCGGTATGCTTATCTTTCAGCAACGGGGCAATAGTTCTTACGCAAATACCCATAGCCCCCACAAACACAAGGCAATCCAGAGATTTCCACCTTGCCGCAACCTCTCCCCGGCCAATAATCTCTACTTGAGAACGCTCCTCAGATCCATCAGCCTCTGAATAAAGCCCTTGCACCCTCAAGTAAGAGGCAACTCTCTCCGCCACCTCCCTGCCCTGTTCAGATATAAGTACTATCATAGATTTCATAACACACAAAAATATATAAAAATGAGAACTGTTATATATGGATATATGTGTAAATGAAAAATAACGAAAATTTTCATTACCTTTTCAGAATCATCTTCACAAAGATGGAAGATAAGAATCGAATAAAAGTAGTACTTGTTAGTTAGGATAGGCGAAAAAGAGACGCTCGTAAAATAAATAGTATAACAATACAAAGAAATATTTATATGCCAAACAGATGCCTATATACATCAACATTTGCTGAGTTTCTGACTCGGGATCCATTGGCGGTACTAGGTGCTCTTCACAAGAATTATCATGGTGATTCGCTGACTACTACCGATGAGGCATGGATGGATGAGATTTCTTTGATGCAACAAGTGCTTGAGCCGTGGAAGGATGAAGTAGGACAGATAGTATTCGAATATGATATTCCACGTCTTGGGAAACGTATCGATATAGTTCTACTGTTGCGAGGTTTGATATTCTGTCTGGAGTTTAAGGTGGGCAAAAAGGATGAGTTTCAACCTTCAGTTTACAACGACGATATCTACAATCCGATAATTACAGGAGAGGAACACCTGCAGGAATTGATAACAAAAGTATTGAAACATGCGGGAGTGGAGCGAAACAATGAAGCAATAGATAATTGGTTGATAAGTCCGTATGCTCCGACTCCAACTATCATCGAGGCGGCACGCACGCTGTTTGAGAATCACTCGGTAGAAGACATCACACGGCACAAAGCCGACAAGGTTTCAACCGACCGTACTATCAACTAATTGACCCTGATAAGGCTGTACGATTGAGGCTACGGGCTATTTAGAAGAAATATGAAGCAGATAGAAGTAGTAGCAGCCATCATCCATGATGACAAAGGTCGTATCTTCGCTACTCAGAGGGGATATGGGGAGTGGAAGGACTACTGGGAGTTTCCTGGTGGAAAGATTGAAGCTGGAGAAACACCTGAGGAGGCATTAAAGCGCGAGATATGGGAGGAGTTGGAGACGCATATCGCAGTGGAGTGCTTTGTGGAAACGGTAGAATGGGATTACCCACAGTTTCATCTCACAATGCATTGCTATCTTTGTAATGTGGAGAGTGGAGAACTGATGTTGAAAGAGCACGAGGCTGCTAAGTGGCTCAAAAAAGATGAGTTGGAGAGCATAAACCGGCTACCTGCAGACTGGGATTTAGTGAGGAAACTGAAAATAAAACGAATTAACAATACGTAATAATATCGTCAATCAAATGCGAGAATCAAATGGAGGATAAGCAGAATAAAGCCCATATATCAGACAACTTCCAATTCAGGTAGTATTACAGGTTCTTCACGAGGCTCATTACATAGGAACATACAATAATAGATAGGGAGATATGTCGCACCTTTTTTCTTGAAGATTTCTCGCTCGTTAGAAAAAACGAAGGCACAATTTATATCATAATCAGGGTTTGCAAGAAACTTGGAAAGTGCACTATGCTCGGTGTAATCCTTACCAGATTTTATCTCTAACGGCAAAACCGTAAGCTGTTCATAGTCATCTATCAAGAAGTCAACCTCGCCCTTTTTCTTGTTATCATAATAATGTAGCTTGAAGCCATGTGCAGCCAGTTCCTGAGCAACGGCAGATTCATACACCGTGCCAAGGTTAATACTCTTGATGTCTTGTAGGACGGCATTCACGTTTACACCATAAAGGAGGTTGGTCAGTAGTCCCACATCGTTCAAATAGAGCTTCACAAGGCGTTTCTGTTTTGATTCGGTAAGGGGAAAACGAGGATTACTAATAGCAGATACTTCCAAGGCTACACCCGAATTAGTCAGATATTCAAACTCATCTGCATAATCGGAGAAAGTTTTCCCTTTTTTATCTTCAATATTTTTATATACAATGCGTTTCTTCTTATTTTCCAGATTACTCGGGATTAGGTCGTATATCTTGCGAATCTTTAATTTGTGTTCTTTGTCATATTGAGAAGCATCGATGCGATAGAGGTCGTGTATATCTCTATGAATAGCCCTGACACGAATCATATTCCTATCCGCAAGATAATTATTAATAGCTTCGGGTAAGCCTCCGACAAGCAAGTAATATTGGAAACGTTTCAAAAGAATATTATGCGTACTCTCGTCCAAAGCCTCCTTACGGAGATAGCTCTGCCGAATGTTCTCAATCCATTCTTTACCAACTCCTGTGGCCCAAAGAAACTCCTCAAAGTCGAGAGGATACATCTGCTCTATGGCTACGCTGCCAAGTGGAACTGATGGCGTTTCCGATAAGGCAACCCCTAATTGGGAACCACTTGCTATGAACCTATAACGCGACTCGTGATTGAGAAACTTCAGCATTGTCATCAGGTGCGGATAGCTTTGAATCTCATCCAAAAATATCAATGTATCGGATTTATTTCCAAGAGGTGTTAAGTAATAATTGCCCAAACGCATATAGAGATCGTTGGTTGTATGCACATTGGCAAAAAACTGCTCCCCTTCCTTATCTTCTCTTAGGTTAATTTCAACAAAATGTGTGAAGAGTTTCTGCCCGACATAACGTATAAGATAGGATTTACCTATTTGTCGTGCGCCATTGACGAGAAGAATCTTATCAGGTTCTTCAATGAGGAAACGCTCTATAAACGAAGTAAATTTACGTTCCAACATAACTCTTTTATTTACATCCGATACAAAATTACAATATTTCCCTCATCAAGCAAAGAAAAATCAACTTATTCTATATTTTTAATCATATTTTCGTCAATTTATTCCGTTTTTTTAGGAGTAAAAATAGCATTTATTCCAATTTTTAAAGCCATAAAATATACACTTATTCCGTTTTGTTTACACAAATTCAGATTGTATATATCTTTGTGCGAATATCAATGATTTTTAACGAGAATTAGGCGAGAATAGCGTTATAAATAATAATAATAATAATAATAATAATATATACAGATATGAAAAAGATTATTGTTATTGACGGTGGGCCGCGCAAGACTTTCAATACGGCTGCCATGCTGCAAAAGTTTACAGAAGGGGTTCAGTCTGTGAGCAAAGATATTGATGTCAAGACCATAAGGCTCTACGATATGCAGTATAAAGGATGTATATCGTGCATGGCCTGCAAACTCAAAGGCAATGCCTCTAATGTCTGCAAGTTTAAGGATGCTTTAACGCCAGTTCTGGAAGATATTGCACAGGCAGATGGATTGGCAATGGGTTCGCCGATATATTTCAGCGAGGTAACAGCACAGCTACGAGCCTTGTTGGAACGATTGATTTTCCCGTGGCTTTCGTATGCAGACTTCAGCCTGACAGCTCCTAAAAAAATGCCCGTTGTGCTCAGTTATACCATGAATGCCAACGAGGAACAAGCAAAGGATATTTATCGGTATATGAGTGTTATAGAAAGCTGTCTTCAAAGGGCTTTTGGCAAAGTGGAACATGTAGATGCCTACAATACATATCAAGTTAAGGACTATAATCGCTACGAGTTATCGGCATTCCCGGAACCTATGAAACGGGCTTGGCGCGATACTCACTGGGAGGAAGACCTTAAACGAGCTTACAAAGCCGGACAAGATATGGCAAATCAAATAATATAGCCCAATTTATCTGCCTATACTCTTCCAACAGCCAACTTCAATATATTGTAAATAAATACAATACAACCCCTACTGAGAACAGACCGTTCCTGTTAATATAACAGATTATCTACTTTAGTGTAGTTGATGGCTTCCTTATATGCACTTTGAAGGGTAGGAATTTCATCTGCCGGCAAAGCTTCGTTGTTTACCGCCTCCGGGCAAATACTCTTTATCAGCTTTCCGTTTTTCCAGTAATATCGAAATTCATAAGGTGTGCCATCATAACCATAAACTTTGTAAAAGTAAAACTCAGGCAAGCCTTTCTCGTTGTAAAGTATCTCCACAAAAAACTCCCTCACTGCAACATTCCACTTCTTTCTAACAAAGAATACAGTACGGTCCATACTCCACGAGTCATCGTTACCCATGTTATAGTAAACCTCTATTTTCTCTGAATGTGGCCCTGAGCCTCCCCACATCTCATTAACATTCATCACGATACTATTAACATAGAGATTATCATGATAGTCTCCGGCAAACTTGATTTTTTCCATAGCCGTAGCATAATTTTTGCGTATCTTAGCCACAGCCTCCTCTGTATTCTGAGCTAATAGCAACGATGGAATTGTCAGAAAGAATGTTAAAGCAACAATTATAAAATTCTTTTTCATAACGCTCATAGTTTTAAGTTTTTATTCTTGTTCAGTAAATAAGTAATGTGCATTGGCGTTGCATTTGCCCTGTACGGCATCTGCATTAGCGCATTGCATTGCATTGGCATTGGTATTGGCACTGGCGTTGCGCTTCATCTGCGCTTGCGTTTGAATCTGCTTCTGCGTTTGCCCTGCGTTAATTTTTAAATTATTAGTGCGTTTTACTATGTAAACTATAAATCATTTAGCTTTAGGTATTGCAATATTATCATTCACATTTAATCGCTTTCAGTATATCTATCGGATTATTGGAATCTAATTCTATGTGAACAGGTTCTTCCAATTTCATTCCAAGAGAGTTAGCCACCGCTATAAACATATCTCTGCTATTTGCGGAAGCTGTTTTTAGTGCGGTCTGTTTACCGTTCATCGCCGCATCAACTGATTCTGCTCCACATGCAACCCCAACCCCAGTAGAGGAATCGCTACCACCCACAGCCTTGTTTACGGAAACGCTGTTGAAAACTATGCAACCACCCGGCGTCAGGTAATTATAAACCTTACGCATAATATCTTCCAGTTTACCACCATGTCCGCCAATAAACGCAGCATCGCAGATGTCGTCAGGCAAAAGTTCTGTCTGCATAAAATCGCCTATCCGATATTCTATACCGGGGGCTGAAAACTTACGAGAATTACTATCTATCAGTTCTTTGCCTTCTGGCCTTATTTCAAATGCAGTAATATCGAGATGTGGAAATGCAAGCCTTGCTTCTATGCTTACACTCCCCGTACAAAATCCTATATCCCAGAAAGTTTTTCTCCGGTATAAATCCAATTTCTGAAGCGTAAGAAGCCTAATCGGCATTTTGGTAATCATTCTCGCCCTGCCATCCAAAAGGTTAAACTCGCTTTCAGGAATGCCAAATCGTTTTTGCGGAGCATCGCCTTTAATGGTAATTATCAGGCAGTTCGGCTGAATATAAGAACTTCCCGCCGCCTCTTCTATGCTCAACACCCTTATCTTCTCATCTTCCGGGTTACCTACACATTCTCCCACCAGCATCTGATAAAAAGTAAAACCATACTCTTGCATTCTATGCGCTATCTCGCTTGGGGTTTTCTGACGGTCTGTAAGTACACCTATTTTAGCTCTACGCTCTATCAGAGCATTGTCAAACTCTTTCCAAGGCCTGCCTGTTAAAGACACTATATGCATATCGTGATAAGGCATTTGAATCTTATGACAAAGCATCTGTAGAGAGTTAAAGTGTGGATATATTTTTATAGGGACCTCTGGCATAACTCTTTGCAAAGTAGAGGCAAAGCCAAAAAACAAAGGATCGCCCGAGGCAAATACAACTATATGAGTATCTGCTCTGCGATACTTTTCATAGACATTCTCAAGCGGAACTGTAATATCTATCCACTCGCTGCCGACCGGAAGAAACTTCTCCACTATTCTATGATGGCGAACTCCTCCTGAAAAGATTCTGGCCTGTGAAATCAGTTCCAAAACATCCGGCGCAAAATATGGATGCGGATTATCTGAAAGTCCTATTATGGTAAATTTCAACGACATCTATCATCTGTACTTATTCGCCATATATTATCCTATGCTGCTACAAATCTCTTCCGGGAGCTAAATTTTCTGCATCGTTAAATGTAAGAACTGCATTGCAAAGAGTGGCTGCAAGGTTACTTCCCCCTTTCCTGCCCTTTACTATTATCTTAGGTACATCTTTAAAAGGCAGTAACATGTGTTTTGATTCCTGAACATGCACAAAACCCACCGGTGCTGCTATAATTCCTGCCGGAGAAGCTTTTCCTGCACGCATCAGCGAACATAGTTCCATCAATGCCGTCGGGGCATTTCCAAAAGCGAACAAGGCATCCGGATGTTCTTCTACTGCAAGGCGTATTCCTGCCTGCGAGCGTGTAATACCTTGCTGCTTAGCCATATCTTCTACACGCGCATCCATGAGATAACACTTAGCCTCAATACCAAGACGGGCGAGCGCCCCTTTGCGAATTCCGGCAGTAACCATGGTTACATCTGTAACGATTGTCTTTATCTTTCCTGCGGCAACTCTCTCATATAAACGCTCTACAGCCTTTTGGTCTGTATAAAGTATTTTCTCCATATCAAAGTCTGCCGTTGTATGTATGGCATGCAGCAACGCCCATTCATGCCCAAGGGGATAATCATGTTGAGAAAGTTCCGACTCTATTGTGCGGAAGCTCTCATACATTATCTGCTGCCCCACTTTTTGCTTTTGCACCTCACCTACGCATCTATCAGCCTCGTTGCCATTCTCCTCACAACCCTCTATTACATCCTGATTTTCTGAATAATAACCTCGGGGGGTAATCATAGCCCCATCTTTTATATATGTCTGAGAATTACCTATAATAAGAACGGTAAACATATCCACATCTTCCGGATTAAGTTCTGCAAGCGTGGTTGTCCACACTTTTTCATCCTCTCTACCTGCCTGTCTCACACACCCAACCGGAGTTTTCGGACTCTTACCTTCTTCAAGAAAAATTTCCTTCAACCGATAAAGCTGCCAGTAGCGTCCGTGGCTCTTAGGATTATACACCGCTGTTATAAAGTCTGCGTATGCCGCTGCCCGTATTCTCTTTTCTATCTGCAACCATGGGGTCATAAGATCTGAAAGTGAAATCAGACATAAATCATGACCTATTGGAGCCCCAAGAAGCGATGCTGCTTTCTGAAAGGCACTTATTCCGGGCAGTACTTCTATTTCAACTCCTTCTGCACCGCCTACTTTTTCTATACCGGCGCCTTCTATCTGAGCACCTTCCACACCAGTTCCCTCAATATCAGCAGCTTCTATATCACACTGCATACCACTCACTTGCTTACAATCCGCTTCATTCTTTGAAGTTGCTGTTGCATAGTCACTATTCGGAGTTGAAGCAGTATTATTCAACTGACTTTGATGCAACATCTGGTACAGCAAGGGAGCCATTCCATATATACCTGAATCACCACTGGATATCACACAAACCTGATAGCCTTGCTGCGCCAAACTCATAGCTTGGGCGGCACGCTCCCGTTCTTGTTTCATTCCGGTATCTACACACCGAGCCCCCGGTTTTAAGAACTTTTCTATAAAACGGAAGTAGTATTTATATCCTACAACCACATCGGCCTGAGAAACAGCCGCTAACACCGCCGGCGTTATATCTTGCTCCGAACCCGGACCTATACCCGCTACAATAATCTTTCCCATAGTGTGCAAGTTACGAAAATATAAAATGATTTCAATAACTGTATCAGTTGAAAGATATCCTCAATCCTGCAACTATCATACGGCCTGGATTATACAGAGCATATTTCCGCAGAGAAGAATCTGGTCTTTTATCTACTCGGTTAAAAATATTATCTACTCCTAAATGTGGCTCTATCCTCAGTTTTTCAGAAACCTTTATTGTATGCGTTGTATTAAAATTCCAAACTCCGTAGCCCGGTGCATTCTCATAATCGGGATAATATGTCTTACTTTGGAGCCTTGCCGAAAGTCTGGCGTTGAAAGTATATCTCCCCCACTGCTTGTTATAGTTAGAAGAAAAAGTTACGGCATTGCGAACAGAGCGTTCGAGAAGTTGCCACACACCTTCGCTTTTGGTTTTAGCATAATTCCAAACATAATTTACAGCAAAATCTAAATTTCTGGTAATTAACGCATTTAGCCCCACAGTTACGCCTTTCACAAAGCCTTTGTCGCCATTAGTATATAAGGCATACTTTTCTAATTTTGCTGCCTGCTCAGGAGTCATTTCCGGAAACAATGCCATCAATTCTGTCCGCTTGGCATCATCTACAGATACATTCTTCTTGAATATCATATTATCTACATAGTTCAGATATCCTGTAACAGAGAGTGTTATAAAATCTGTATGGTATTCTGCATTAGCAGAAAAATAGTCTGATGTTTCCGGCTTTAGGTCTGTAGAACCAATAGAAATCTGAGGCTTACCTCTATTAACGCTAAAATAGTTGTAATGAAGTTCATCTAAACCCGGAGTTCTAAAACCACGGCTATAAGATAAACGAGCATTAAAATCGTTAACAGAAAACATCAAAGCAACCTTTGGAGAAAAATTACATCCAAAATTCTGATGGGTTGTAAGTCTGGCTCCGGCAGTTGCGCTAAAATGCTTTACTATAAGCATTTCGTGCTGAGCAAATACCGCAAATGTATTAGCACCGTTATCTATGTTTCCGCTGGACGATTCCATAGCATCTCTTCTGGCATCCAAACCCACTATAGTAGTGCTACCTGGCATAAAGTGCATAATGCCTTGTATATTGCCGGAAAGAGCGTTCTGTTGCTTAGAACGCGTATAATCGCCTTTGGAATAACTACTTCCATCTACCTGATATTCCCTGCCATAGCTGTAATTATCCAAACTAAAATTTGCCTGTATAGAATAATTGTTATCTATCTTGTAAATACCTCCTATAAAATATTTACTTCCGCGATAACGCATTTCATAGTCTGTTCCACCCTTCACTTCGGCGTTTGTTCTCGGACGCGATGTTATCTTGTAGTAATAATCTAAGCCTGCATTCAGGGCTAAATTCTTTGAAGCTTTATAGGCAAGCCTCTCCCCCACATTGTATGCTCTATAACCCGAAAAAAGTGGAGCTATAGTTTTTTGCAGAACAATATCATCGCCACTTTTAACTTCTTCCCATTCGCTGTTTGAGTAACTGTCTGCCCTATTGTGAGAAAAAGAGGTTGCAGAATGAAACTTACCTATACCCACATTCACATTTACAGATTGCGAAAAACGCCCCTTGGCTGCTACTGATGTTGCAGAACGAGCACTTATTTCGTTCCAAGAAGGTTGCTCGGTAATAATGTTAATCACACCCCCTATGGCATCGCTCCCATACAAGGCAGAAGCCGCTCCGTCTAACACCTCTATACGGCGGACTCCCGAAATGTCTATGCGGTCTAAATCTACATTGCCGGCCATATCGCCGATTACCCTTCTGCCATTTACCAAAATCAAAGCATACTTATTACTTAAACCATTAAGGCGCAAAAAGTTACCCATAGAAGACGGGGTAGTATGTACCTGCGGCAACATTTGCATAAGAGCATCTTGAATATTTGTTATACCGCGTTCTCTGATTTCCAAAGAAGATAGCACCCTTACTGGCGAAGCGGTCTTTTTTAGGCGCTGGTGGTGCCCACTTCCGGTTACCACAATAGGATTAAGGTTCTGTCTGGAAGAAGTATCGGCCGTTGTGTGAATTTGACCAAAAGATGAATTTATGGCAAACAGGCCCGTGGCTACAAACAAAAATATCTTGAGTTTCATAAACTATCGGTTATTTCAAATTAAAATAGTTTGCGAAGATAGTTGCTAATGACAGTACTTGCAACTTTTTACTGCAACTTTTTACGTCAGGGCAAAGTGTAACATAATGAATTGCCGTCCAAAAGAGAAAAATGGAGGAATTTGCTTTATAACGCAGAAATAGCACGATGAATTGTCTGCGGGCTGATTTGCTTTTAGTAATTTTTTTGAGTACATTTGTAGAAACACTTACTATGAGCCAAAAACAGATACTGATATTTTCTGCCGGCTTGTTGTGTGCAAAGAAGCCTGCATATATAAGAAAGGTGCTTTACGCATTTTTCGGGAGGTCTCCGGTACCTGATTTTGTGGTTGAAAAACTTCAACCATCTTCTGTCAAAGTTAAATAAAGAGCACACTTATTAAAAATCAATAAATATGGTTCTATATATTATTATGGGTGTTTTATTGGTATTCATTGCTTTGGATCTTTTCTCTAACAGTGATTTTACCCTGAAAGTATTTATATCTGGATTTGCAGATTCATCAAAGTATGATGTGCGCAAGTTCAGAATAATACATTCTATACTATGTTCTATAGCATTGCTACTGATCTTAGCAGCCTTAAAAGACAACTACCGACCAATATGGATAATTTTGTTGTTCATAGAAGTAGTTGTTAGTTTTATACTGATTCCCACCCTCGCTAAAAAAGTATAAATATTATGAGAAAATCATTATTCTTAATTCTTATATTATCTGTATTTCTTTTTAATTTCTGCAGTAAAGAAAAAGAATTTGAAAAAGAGCAAACATCGCAACAAGCGTATCTATATGAGATTGTATGTAAAGAAAATTTAAAGACAAAGAAACTTTATTTGGCAGAACGCAACGGAGCAGGGCTAATTGTAACAAAGTCAAATGTGATGTCTGATGGAGTCAGGCCTTTGGCTGATATTCCAGATTACTTGCTTAAGTATCTGAATGAATATACTAAGCCCGATTTTCCTACAGAATGGGATGAATTCAGCCTGTGTGAGCGCCTTTCGTTCGATACTGTGTTGTCTTTTGAAGAAAAAGAATTGGTTGCACAAACAATAGGCATAATATCGTTTGCAAAGGAAGAATTATGTAAACATGCTATAACGAAGCGTTCCGAAAAAGATAAAGAGGAGGAGGACTTGTGCTTGTCGCAGTACAAGCAAAAAGTTTACAAGATTCTAATGGAGATTGCAATGAGCACAGCAGGTGGAGCTATTACAGGTGCTCTGATTGGTGCTGAAGTTGCTTGCATTGTTGCTATGTACTGTGCTTTGGATGATATTGAACTTGCAGGTATAGAGTACATACGCTGCACGGCACGCCGGTAAAAAATAAAGCGAATTGTACGCTGGAGATTTCTGTTTAGCCCGTAAGACATGAATTGTCTGCGGGCTGATTTGCTTGAATATGTCAGCTTGAGTTTGCTCATTTGGCTTATCGAAAAGGTTCGTTTCACGCAGCTTTTCTCGCCATGGCAAAGCCAAGTGAACTTGTCTTTGCTCATCTGGCTTATCGAAAAGGTTATTTCAAACATTCTGTGTAAATTTGTGCACATGAAACAGATTCCACAATTTCTGATATCAGCCCCTTCGTCGGGCAGTGGCAAGACCACGATAAGTGTTGCGCTTATGAAAATTCTCAGTTCAAGAGGATATAAGGTGCAACCTTTCAAATGTGGCCCAGACTACATAGACACCAAGTTTCACTCCAAAGCCTGCAACAATATCCCTTCATACAACTTAGATAGCTTCTTTACCTCCACTAATCACATAAAAAACTTGTATGTATCTCATGCAGAGAAGGCTGATATATGTATAATCGAGGGAATGATGGGGCTTCTCGATGGCTATAATAAATCTAGGGGCTCTGCAGGAGAGATTGCTGCCGCACTCGAACTTCCGGTAGTATTAGTAGTAGATGCAAAAAGTTCGGCCTACTCTCTTACCCCCATTTTGAAAGGCTTTAAAGAGTACGATAAGGCTATCAATATCATAGGTGTAATTTTCAATAAGGTAGGTTCCGCAAAACACCGCAAACAGCTTGAGGAGGTATGTGAAGATGCTGGTTTAAAAGCCTTTGGATTTATTCCAAAAGTTGCTGAAGCTGAAAATAAAAGCCGATACTTAGGCCTTGATTTCTCCGAAATGGAAATTAACAAGGCCGCTGTTGGCATTGCTGAACATATTGATATAGAAGAACTTCTAAAAGCATCAACCAAGCCGCTACCTATTGCGGCAAACAATTATAAATCCGCTGCTACTGCCACCACTAACCCGGCCAGCTCTGTTTCACCTACTTCAGTTACTTCTTCCGATTCTGCTTCCCCTGCTACTACTGAGGTCGCAGTTTCTGACACCGCTACTGATTCTGGTTCTGCTTCCGACTATGCTGAGTATGATACTGCTGCTACTATTGATGCCGCAGTTTCTAACACCACTACTGGCACTGCTTCCGATTCTGCAGCAAGGAATAATCACAAAATACTGATAGCCAAAAACGAAGAGTCTTTTTCCTTTATATATCAGGAGCATATAGACAGATGGCATAATGTATCTTTCTTTAATCCGGAAGACGATGTTGCTATTCCAGAAGATATAGATTTGCTATACCTGCCGGGGGGCTACCCTGAAAAACATTTAGAAGTATTGTCGAGATGCAAAAGCACTATGGAATCTATAAAAAATTATGCCTTGCATGGGGGTAAGATTTTGGCAGAATGTGGGGGGATGATATACCTATGCCAGAGCGTTATTACCGATAATGGAGAATATCCTATGTGCGGAGTTCTGCCATACAAAATTACTGCAAGACAGCAGGAGAGAAAACTCGCCCTCGGCTACCGCTCGTTCAAATACAACGGGCTCAAAATCACCGGCCACGAATTCCACTACACTCACTTTATCGGCCCTGCTCCAGATAGTATTGTTCAGGTTTACGATGCACGCCAATGCAAACAAACCACCCCTATCTTACGCAGCAAGAATACCATAGCAAGCTATATGCACCTATATTGGGGAGAAAAAGATATTTTTGATATTTTTGACACTAAGCAACCTTGAAATGCAGGCAAAATGAAACAGATATACACTAAAACCGGAGATAAGGGAAGCACATCGCTGAAGGGTGGCACCAGAGTTCCTAAAGACGATTTGAGGATTGAGACCAATGGGCTGATAGATCTTATGAACTCTTGCCTTGGTTTTGTAAGAGCATCTTGTACAGATAGTTCCGAACGAGAATTTATTTTGTCTATCCAGAAAGAGCTTATGGTAATAATGAGCCATATAGCAACACCGAAAGGTGTAGAAAACAACAAGATACTGCATTGCAAGGCACTTGTTATGCAGATGGAACAAATAATAGACAACTCTACTTCTCCGGCGGGTTTTGTTATTCCGGGCGAAAACCTGCTTTCTTCTCTAATACATATAGCCAGAAGCACCACAAGGATAGTTGAAATAAAAGTGTGGAAACTTGCACAACTCTATAACATAGACAAAGATATTCCCGTATTTTTTAACCGTTTGTCTGATTATCTTTTTATCTTGGCAATAAAATACTCAAAATGACCAGACAACTGCATAACCTTATGCTTGCCGGAACGGGCAGCGATGTTGGTAAGAGCATAATTGCTACTGCATTATGCAGAATATTCCTGCAAGATGGCTATGCTCCGGCTCCTTTTAAGGCACAAAATATGGCCCTGAATTCTTTTGCCACAAAAGAAGGCTTGGAAATTGGAAGAGCGCAAGCGGTACAGGCAGAAGCCGCTGGCTTGGAGTGCAGTTCAGACATGAACCCTATCCTACTCAAACCCCAGAGTAACCACACTTCTCAGGTTATATTAAATGGCAAAGCAATAGGCACCAGTAGCGCATACGAATATTTTCGCAAGGAGGGAAAAGAAGAATTGAGGGTTGCAGCTCAGCAAGCATTCAACAGATTGGCAGCACGTTATAATCCTATAGTATTGGAGGGGGCCGGTAGCATATCGGAGCTAAATCTGTATGAGTCTGATATTGTAAATATGCCTATGGCCCGTTATGCTAATGCCGATGTGCTACTCGTAGCCGATATAGACAGAGGAGGTGTATTTGCATCTGCATACGGCAGCATTGCCCTACAAAATAAAGAAGATAAACAAAGAATCAAAGGCATTATAGTAAACAAGTTCAGGGGAGATTTAAGACTATTCGAAAGCGGCAAAAAAATATTGCAGGATATATGCAAGGTGCCGGTTTTGGGTGTAATCCCCCATTTCAACAATATCCACATAGAAGAAGAAGACAGCGTAGATCTTGCAGCAAAAAGCTTCAAGATGCAAGGCGGTAAAATAAACATTGCCGTAATTCTCCTAAGGCATATTTCTAACTTTACAGATTTCAACTCTTTAGAAAGAGACCCAAGAGTACATCTGTACTATACTTCTAATACAGAAGATATTATCAAGAGTGATATTATAATTATCCCCGGCACAAAATCTACCATAGAAGATTTGTATGAACTCAGAAAAAACGGTTGTGCTCAAGCTATTGTGTCTGCGCACAAAAATGGTGCTTCTGTATTCGGCATCTGCGGAGGTTATCAGATGATGGGTAGCCAGATTACAGATCCTCTACACATAGAAGGAAATATTGAAATGCTACCGGGTTTAGGACTTTTACCTATTGCTACAGAGATTACAAAAGACAAAATAACAAAGCAAAGCCATTTTCAACTTGCCCCTCAGCCTAATAGTTCAACCCTTAGCGGCTACGAAATACACATGGGAGAAACAACTCCGCTACCAAACACACAGCCTGCTCCACTTTTAATTGCAGAAGACGGACGTACTGATGGTATCTATATCAATAACAAATGTATGGGTTGCTATCTGCATGGCATTTTGGATAATACGCAATTTATAGATTTTCTGCTTAACCCTTTTGGCAGCAAAATTTCTAATTCGGCTACAGGCTTAGACTACAACTCCTTTAAACAACAACAATACGATCTTCTTGCGGAACATGTTCGCAAGCACATAGATATGGATTTATTATATAGAATATTACAAACATGATAAACGGACACGGCGACGATACCCACAACTACCAGAACATAAGGCTCAACTTTTCTTCTAATATCTATCCTCGGGCAGAGTTAACCCCATTGATTAACCACCTAAAGGAACAGCTACATCTTATACGCAAATACCCCGAGCCGGATGCTGCTTCCTTAGAGGCAGCTATTGCAAATAAGATAGGTGTACCGGCAGAAAATGTATTGGCAACGGCAGGCGCAACCGAAGCCATATATCTAATTGCACAAACATTCCGCTCTTGGCAAACTTTTAATGTAAAGCACCCTACTTTTAGCGAATACGAAGATGCCTGCAGAATGTTTCTCTACAGAGAAGATGTACTTGGCAACCTTATGTGGATTTGCAACCCTTGCAATCCTACCGGCGAGGTTCTCACCGATATACAACTCATAGACCTACTGCAAAAACACCGATATCTTATTGTAGATCAATCTTATGAAGATTATACCACAGACAAGATAATGAGTGCGGCAGAAGGCATACGCATACCTAACCTTATACAGATTCATTCTCTTACAAAAAAGTATGCAATTCCGGGGCTGAGAATTGGCTACATTACCGCCAACATAGGGATAATACGCTTGCTCAGAAGCAATATACACCCATGGAGCATTAACACATTAGCCATAGAAGCCGGAAAGTTTATGTTGGAAAATTTCAACTCCGCCGTTTCAGACATTGCAGAATATTTGCGCTGTGCCCAAAGGCTTAGGTATGCCCTATCTTCTATAGACGGATTAGAGGTTAAACCTACAAAAACCAATTTCATGATTTGCCGCCTTAAAACCGGTAAATCCTCTGAACTAAAAGAGTTTCTCGCTAAAGAAAAAGGCATCTTGATAAGAGATGCTTCCAATTTCAGAGGACTATATGAAGGACACTTTAGGATAGCCTCCTCAAACGATGCCGATAACGAAGAACTGATTGCCGGAATAAAAGAATTTATCGAATCCGGAAAATAGTGAATACGCTGCAAGATGCTCGATAGTTTACTGCTGTACATACTGCCGATTATTATAGGCTGGGGCTTGGATTTATTGCTGGGCGACCCTCCCTTTCTGCCACATCCTGTGGTTTTAATGGGCAAAGCAGTATCTTTTTTTGAAAAGCGATTAAATAAAGGAAAGCATAAACGGTTCAAAGGAGCAGTTGCCTGCACCACCCTAATAGCATTAACAATTGCAGTATTAGCTCTAATAATTTATTATACAGACAAATTACCACTCATATATGCCATATTGATACGTAGCATTTTTGTTTTCTTTTTCTTGGCCGGCACCACTCTTATTTGCGAAGTAAAAAATGTTTTTAAAGCCGTAGATATATCTGTAGAAGACGGCAGAAAGCAAATAGCCAGAATTGTTGGAAGAGAAACAGACCGGCTCACACCGCAAGAAATACGGACGGCCGCTTTGGAAACCTTATCGGAAAATCTCAGCGATGGAGTTATAGCCCCTTTATTTTGGCTCATGATCGGCGGCATACCCGGTATGGCCGCATATAAAATGGCAAACACCTTAGATTCCATGATTGGCTATAAAACGGCAAGATTCAAAGATTTCGGACGGTTTGCCGCCAAAACAGACGATATTCTCAACTGGTTGCCTGCCCGTTTATCTGCTATTCTGATGGCATGTGTTTCCGGCAAAGCCAAGGCCTTCCGCTTTATTCGAAAATATGCCAGATGCCACGCAAGCCCAAATAGCGGCTATCCTGAGTCTGCCCTTGCCGGAATTTTAGATGCAAAGTTCGGCGGACCGCACTCTTATTTTGGAGAAATCGTAGAAAAACCGTATATTGGGGAAAATCCACGGTGTCTAACCACACAAGATATGCACACAGCCATACGCATAAACCGCCTTACGGAAATTATAATGATAGCTGTTGCGGCACTGTCTGGCACATTGGTACGATGGGGATTAGTGAGTTTACTTACCATTATAATGCTCTGACTTATTTAATAGAAATATCAAACATAAACCGTAGCTATATGAGAAAAGTAATACTTATAACAGGCGGGCAACGTTCCGGAAAAAGCACGTATGCAGAAAATTTAGCCCTAAGCCTTACTCCTAATCCAGTTTATATTGCAACCGCTCATATTTGGGACGAGGATTTCAGCCAACGAATAGAAAAGCATAGGCAGAAACGAGGCTCCGAATGGACGAACATAGAAGAAGAGTATAATCTTAATACAGTGAAGATAGAAGGCCGATGCGCCGTAATAGATTGCGTAACTCTATGGCTTACCAATCTTGTACAGCCACATCTATCTAATAAAGATGGAATTTTGGATATGCAATCGATAAAAGAAAGAGCTAAACAGCAAATAGACGAGTTTATAGCCCAAGATGCCACCTTTATTTTTGTTACCAACGAAATCGGCTGCGGCGGCACAAGTTCAAACGCCGCACAAAGAAAGTTTACAGATCTTCAAGGTTGGATGAACCAATATATGGCCCAAATGGCAGATGAGGTTATAATGTTAGTATCGGGCATACCTGTTCAAATCAAAGGTTAAAAAAATAGGCCGGCTGATTTTTAGCCGACCTATTTTTTTTTGATTGTAACCAAACTTTTAGAGCCTTGCTTTAGTTCTTGGCAGGAATAATAGCAGCCGCACAACGTCTATTTCCACTCA
>ONYJ01000105.1 GCA_900322025.1 uncultured Bacteroidales bacterium
CGTAAGGGATAACCTTCATAGCACCGGCCAAAGCATTAGATGTAGCCAGAGTATCAGCTCCGGCAAAAGCTCTGTCGGTGAGTAAAATAGCCCTATCAGCACCCATTGCAAAAGCTTCTCTTAATACAAGGTCTGCCTGAGGAGGTCCCATTGTTATTACGGTTACATTTGCACCGCATTTTTCTTTAAGCTGGAGAGCCAATTCTAAGCCGCCCTTATCATCTGGGTTCATGATAGAAGGAACACCCTCTCTTATCAGAGTATTCTTTACCGGATCAATTTTTACAACTGTTGTATCCGGCACTTGTTTTACACAAACTACTATATTCATAATCTTGTCTTTTACTTCTTAAACAATTTACCGGCTATAACCATCCGCTGAACTTCTGAAGTTCCCTCGTAGATTTCGGTAATTTTTGCATCGCGCATCATTCTTTCAACCGGATACTCTCTTGTATAACCATATCCTCCGTGGAACTGAACAGCCTTAGTAGTCATTTCCATAGCAGTCTCTGCAGCAAATAGTTTTGCCATTGCAGCGTCTGCACTAAAAGGCATGCCCTGATCTTTCTTCCATGCTGCAGCCCTCACTAAATATCTGGAAGCTTCTATCTTAGTCTGAAGGTCTGCCAGTTGGAACTGAGTATTTTGGAATTGAGAGAGAGATTTGCCAAACTGTTTTCTTTCTTTACAGTATTTTACGGTTTCATCCATGGCTCCCTGAGCTATACCCAAAGCCTGAGCCGCTATACCAATACGGCCCCCATCGAGAGTCTTCATTGCCACGGCAAAACCTCCGCCAAGAGAACCTAACATATTGGATTTATGCACCCTGCAATTTTCAAAAATAAGTTCGCATGTAGCACTGCCCCTAATTCCCATCTTATGCTCCTTTTTACCGATAGAAAATCCCGGAGTGGTGGCCTCTACTATAAATGTTGTGATACCCTTATTACCTTTAGACTTGTCTGTCATTGTGGCTACCACATAAACATCTGCCTCACCGGCATTGGTAATAAATATCTTTGTACCGTTAAGTATATAGTAATCTCCATCTGCAACGGCTGTCGTCTGCTGTGCAGAAGCATCTGTACCTGCATTAGGCTCGGTAAGGCCAAAAGCCCCTATCCATTCTCCGCTGGCCAGCTTAGGTAAATATTTTTGCTTCTGTTCTTCTGTACCGTTATCAAGAATAGCATCTTCGCAAAGAGATGTATGTGCAGAAACTATAACACCGGTGGTAGCACAAACTCTCGACAATTCTTCTACCGCAACAGTGTACATAACGTGGTCGCCACCGGCACCACCGTAAACCTTTGGTATAGGAATACCTAAAACTCCAAGTTTTGCGAGTTTCTTTACATTGTCAGCAGGAAATTTTTCTTCCTCATCTACCTGAGCAGCAATAGGTTTAACCTCTTTTTCTGCAAACTCCCGTATCATCTGCTGAAACAATTTCTGAGATTTAGTAAGTTCAAAATCCATATCTTAAAATTTAAATGGTCATATTCATGCAACCTTTCTGTCTCGCCATGGCAAACCTAAATGAACTTGGCTTTGCTCATTTGGCTCAGCGAAAAGGGCATTTATGCAATTTTTTTCAAATTAGGTGAAACAATAAGTTTAGCCTCTGTGGCAGCCTGAATCTGTTCTACCGTAAATTCCGGATTAATTTCCGTTAAAACTATTCCTTCCGGTGTAATATTCATAACTCCCATTTCTGTAATAATCATATTTACCTGGCCGGCTGCGGTAAGAGGTAAGCGACACTGTTTCAAAATTTTAGGAGCACCCTTTGCGGTATGTTCCATTGTGAGTATAACTTTATTGGCACCTACCAAAAGATCCATGGCACCACCCATTCCGGGAGCCTTCTTTCCAGGAATTATCCAATTGGCAAGGTTACCTTTCTGGTCAACTTCAAGTGCTCCAAGAAAAGTTACATTGATATGCCCCCCTCTAACCATTCCAAAGCTTGTTGCTGAGTCAAAAGAAGCAGCACCGGCCTCGTAAGAAATGTAGCCGCCACCGGCATCTATCCAGTGAGTATCTCTCTCGCCTCCGGAGAGCGCCGGATCTGCACCCATTCCAAGGCATCCATTCTCAGACTGGATTGTAACAGTAACTCCTTCCGGAAGGTAATTAGGAATTAGGGTAGGAAGCCCTATACCCAGATTTACCACGTCGCCATCCTTTACTTCCAAGGCGGCACGCTTAGCAATAAACTCTCTAATTTGCTGTTTATCCATAATCCCTATATTTAATTAATTAATAATATGTTAGTTATTTTTTATTTCTATTGACAAACTCTTCGGCTATAAAACTTGCCACGTCATCTGCGTATGTGTTTGAGCCAAAGCCTGCATCGTAGCCCAGCTCTTTGGCTAGTTCATGGCTGATGCGTGCACCGCCACATACAACTATCATTTGATCTCTCAAACCCTCGGCATCCATTAGTTCTATCAGATGAGTAAGATTCTGAATATGCACATCTTTCTGAGTTACCGTCTGACTTACAAGCAAGGCATCTGCCTTCAGTTCTATAGCCTTTGCAAGAAATTCTTCATTAGGAACTTGGCTCCCAAGGTTATAAGCTTCTATCATTCGGTATCTTTCAAGGCCATAGTGTCCGGCATAACCTTTCATGTTCATTATGGCATCAATACCTACGGTATGAGCATCTGTTCCGGTACTCGCTCCCACCACTACCAGTGGCCTACCTATATTCTCGCTGATAAATTCATCGCAAGCATCCATGCTCATTACCTTAGTCTCTACCTTAGGTACATAAATATCTGAATAATTTACTGTTAATGTAGAGCTACCATAGCAATTGAAAAAAGTAAATCCGGGTGTAAGCTCCTGAGAGAACACCACTAAAGGATTCTCAAAACCCATTTTTTTCAATAGTTGTTTTGCTGCCTCAACTGCCTCTGGGCCTGCAGGCACCGGAAGGGTAAAGCTAAGTTGTACCTTTCCGTCATTCATTGTATCGCCGTATGGTTTTACTTTTTTAAGGTCAAGAGTTTTATCGTAATTCTTGGCCTCCATTGAATACAAGCCTTCACTCATAATTATTTCCTCCCTTTCATCAATTCTATAAACGGATTCATATAGTTAGCGCCCTTTTCGGTAACTCCATCAAGACCTTTCCCGCCATTCTTAGGCCTCTTTACATCGCCAAATTTACCTTGCTCTAAAGTGTTAAACAAGCCTTCGTTAGTCATTTCTTGCAACAGAGATATTGCATTATCTAATACTTCCTTAGCTCTGGTTTTAATAATTCCTCCTTCCTTAAATTCCACCTCTTCTCCTATATCGTGCAGATTATTGAATATATAGTTGGCATTCTCTATGGAAAGGAAACGATCGCTCATAAAAGGAGTATGTATTGCCTCTGTTGGCATGCCCAACAACTGGAGACCTTGATGTGTCCATATACCTATTATATTGAACAATGCATCCTGTATATGGCCTCTAAAAATATTGCCTGTCATAAACTTTGTAGGTGGCATATATTTGAGAGGAGCCTTTGGGAATATTTCTCTTGTCATCTGCGCCTGAGCAAGTTCTAACAAAAAGCCATTCTTATGCATAGGGTCCATTTCAAATGCGTGCCCAAGCCCCATCTGCTCTTCCGGTAATCCTGCAAATAAAGCCAATTGCTCGTTTATGAGGTCTGAAGCCAATACAGTATGAGCTGCTTCTATGGCATCTGCTGTTGTAAGATAGTTATCTTCTCCCGTATTGATTATCACACCTGCAAAGCCATTTATTATTCTGGAAAAATATTGGTCTATCAGGGTACGCTGCATATTTATATCGCGGAACAAGATACCGTAGAGAGCATCGTTAAGCATAACATCCAACCCCTCCAATGCCCCCATAATGGCAATCTCCGGCATACAAAGCCCTGAACAGTAGTTGCAAAGACGAATATATCTGTGAAGTTCTTCTCCAACCTCATCCAAGGCCTTACGCATAATGCGGAAATTCTCCTGTGTTGCAAAAGTTCCTCCAAATCCCTCGGTTGTAGCACCATAAGGCACATAGTCTAAAAGACTCTGGCCTGTTGTTCGTATAACTGCTATAATATCTGCTCCCTGTCTGGCTGCAGCTTGTGCCTGAACTATATCTTCATAGATATTTCCTGTTGCTACAATAACATATATGTACGGGCGTGCACGGTCTTCACCATATTCGGCCACATATTTTTCTCTACGCAATCTCCTTGTGCGTATTCTTTCTATTGTAGCGTCTATCACCGGTTTAAGAGCGGCTCCGAGTTGTGCCGGATCTGTAACCTTTGCTTCTTTTGTAATATCGAAGCCTTCTTTAGCCACCTTCTCTGCTATCTGTTGTGGAGAAAGTCCGGTACTTAACATTGCATTTGCAATGTAAAACATTACGCCTTGTGAGAGCACTCCCTTCTCCTTGAGCAAATCTACAACAACATTAGGAAGCGGAACATTGCTTTCATCGACGCCGTCTATGCCTAAAGCTCGAGCTATAGTTCTCTCCGTTGCTACTGTAGTATAACGCTCCACAAAAGCCTGCACCTCAACCGCAACTTTCTCCGCAAGAGATTTTGCGAGACGCACTTTTTCAAAATCTAAACCTACTTTACTCTGCATATTAAGTCTGTTTATTGTGAAGTATTTATTATTAAGTTTTAAGTATCTGTTCAGCTTTGGTTAACCAAAGTTCATCTACCCCAAGACTACGAGCCACATTTATAGCCTCTTGTGGTATTTCGCCCTCCGTGGTTTCTACAAGCGTATAATCCATCTTGCCACTTACAAGCCCTCTAACCCTAAGCCGCCTAAAAAAGTCGCCGGATATATTGTAGTGAGTGGTTAACAACAAAGACAAGTTTTTACCTCTCAGAATATCCAATAGGGCTGTTACAAGCGCCGTACCTTCTATAGGGTTGGTAGTTCGTGCCGGTTCATCTATGAGTGCAAGCATCTTTTTACCCACATTTATCCTTCTGATAACATTGTCTATGGCCTTAACTTCTCCTGCAAAAGAAGATAAACCGGAATGCAAGTCTTGATCATCGCCTATACAAAGCCTTATTTCTTCCTTTATATCAATAACTGCACTACGGGCAGCTACGCCAAATCCAAACTGGAATAACAACTGATTCAGAGCTGTCATTTTAAGCACCACACTCTTTCCTCCCATATTGGCCCCTATTATAGAGAGGCTTTCTATACCAAATTTAATATCAACCGGCTGAAAAATCTTCTTATGGCCGCCTGTTGCATTCTCTTTTTCATACAAGTGTACCACATAAGGGTGGAACATACCTCTGTATTGAGTTGTAGAATCTCCCGATATGACCGGAATACAAAGGCCCATTGTCTTTATTTGCAAGCATTTGGCTAAAAGCAAATCCAAATAGCCCATAGCATCCATAGCCGCCTTTATTTCGGTAGTATGATTCTTTAGTATAGCCGAGAGATTTTCTCTTATATCCCTTTCTAAAAGCCGTTCTTTTTCCAATAGTTCCAACAAGCGGTCTTGAGTTATGGCTGTTGGGTCTGATAAGGCTTGCAACCCTCTTATATCTGCCCTTATCCTCCCAAGTTCCTTAGAATATGAGTCGTAAACATAAAAACTTTCTATCAACATTCCGTCTGGGTCTAAAACAGATATAACCTTTCCTAAGTCAGGAATATCTACCCCTTCCAATTTCATGTTATAAACAGCATCCCTTATGTAACCGGCAAGTATAGCAGTATATTTGATTTCAAATAAATCAAGATCATCTAATACAACCCCTCTTTGAAGTCGCTCCAAAGTTCCGGTAATGTCCCTGAGGCCCATAAGCCTATGTTTGAGAGCTGCTAAAGAAGATGAAGTATTGGCTCCCCCATTCGAGTATAGCCTGCTGTAACAAGAAGATAATATGGAGTAAGTTCTCTCTATATCCCCTTTTACAGCCATCATAGGAGAATGCAGCAACAGATTTCTGCTGTAAGACGACTGCAAATTCAGACTCTCCAGCATAAATCTAATTCCGCAAGGTATGTCGAGTATTTCTCTAAATAACATCAAATACTATCTACATTTTTAACTATATCATATACAGGCACTTTAATAGCCTCGTACATTTTCTCGCATAAAATATCCGAATCGAGCACTATACCTCTGGGGCTCGTTGGATTTACACAAACTGCTATGAGTTTGCTTGTTCGTAGAACACTAAGCCTTCCGCCTTTTTTCCGAAAAACTCTGTATAGCTCTTCCGAAACAAATATTTTTGTAAAATCTCCCACCACAATCTCTATCTCACCTACTCTTTTTGAATTGCAGATAAAATCCAGAAATCTGTCTGTTAAGGCTCCTGCTATAAAAACAGCAACCGTTCTTTCTGTCAGATCCTCTTTTATTTTATCTATGGCAAGGGAGGATTCTATCTGAAAGTCAATAACATTCCCATCTACATCTACCCCCCACACTCCCTTCTCTTTTTTGTAAAACGCCGTGCGAATCTTTTCACAAGCCTTATCCAACCGCACTAATTCAACTATAAACTTTGTTCTCCTAACAAGTGTAGCCATATCTGCCGAGTATGCTGCACCGGTAGTAAGTATCAGACTTTCACTAATTACCGGAGATGCGCTACTCAGTCTGGAAAGAGCCCCATCTACTATCGTGAGCTTTGTTCCATACTTACTCACGTTGTCTATCCACCTTGCCAAAGCTTGCGAAGATGAAGGACCGCTAAGCAGTACCTTGCCCTGCCTCAATACTTTAGCTGTAACTATTCTTCCCAACGAGCTTCTTTCGTCTGTTATTTCTAACAATTCGCTGAGAAGCCGCCTACGCAGATAGTAAGACTCAGATGTAGAAAATATAGTACCCTCTCTAAGTATTATCTCGGGTTTAAAAGTTCCTGTAACCTGATCTTTACTCTCTCCGTCTATCCCGATGGAGGTTACCGCTACACTGCACTGCAGCGGCAACCTGTTCAGGATATAATTCAAACACACAGTCTTTCCAGTGTTCTTCTCAAGCCCTACAATAGACAGGCTTTTGAATGTCTGTATTTCACTAATAAAAGACATGCGTGCAGGTTGTTACTTTTTCTTAGAACCCTTTTTTTTGCTAAGCTTGGAACGATACTTTACAGCCCTGTCTTCTCTTGCAAGATGAGCCGGCTGAATAGTCATCTGATGACCTTGAAGCAACGCTACCACACCCTCATTTTCTTTGTTCTGTTTGCAATACTTGCAATTACATTTTTCCTGCTTATAGTCTTCTGGTTCTGAGTAAGTAGTAATAACACCTTCATAATTTCTGAGTACCACCTTTCCGGGAGCCTGAGAAATAATGTAATTAGGCATTACAGGAGTTTTTCCGCCTCCGCCAGGAGCATCCACTACAAATGTAGGTACTGCATACCCGCTTGTATGTCCTCTAAGGCCCTCTATTATCTCTATGCCCTTAGAAACAGGGGTACGGAAGTGCTCCAGACCAAGCGACAAGTCGCATTGATAAATGTAATATGGTCTGACTCTCATTTTAACCAACTCGTGAACCAGCTTCTTCATTACATTTACACAATCATTTACTCCTCTGAGCAATACAGATTGATTTCCGAGCGGAACACCTGCATCTGCAAGCCTTGCACAAGCAGCCGCACTCTCTGCCGTTACCTCCTGTGGGTGATTGAAGTGCGTATTGAGCCATATCGGATGATACTTCTTCAGTATATTACAAAGCTCAGGAGTTATTCTCTGCGGACAAACAACAGGAGTGCGTGTTCCGATTCTGATAATCTCAACATGCTTTATGGCACGGAGCTTTTTAATTATATACTCAAGCCTATCGTCTGTTACCATAAGAGCATCTCCTCCGGAAAGCAATACATCTCTAACCTGAGGAGTATTCTTGATGTACTCTATAGCCTTTTCTACATTGTCCATTGATGTTGCAGCATCCTTCTGACCGGCAAATCTTCTACGGGTGCAGTGGCGGCAATACATAGAACACATATCTGTTATAAGCAAAAGCACACGGTCCGGATAACGATGGGTTAAACCGGGAACAGGCGAATCCGTATCCTCATGCAGTGGATCCAAAAGGTCTGCATCTGCACGATGAGTCTCCCTTACAGTAGGAATACATTGCTTTCTAACAGGATCTTCCGGATTATTCGGATCTATAAGACTCAAGTAGTAAGGTGTTATAGCCATTCTTATAGTCTTCAAAGACTTCCGAATCCCCTCCTCTTCTTCTTTGGAGAGTTTTATATACTTTTTCAGCGTCTCCAGATTCTCTATCCTGTTTCGTACCTGCCACTTCCAATCATTCCACTGAGTGTCTGTAACCTCAGGAAAGAGAATTTTTCTTCTTGAAACTGCCATAATCCAATTTCTTAAGCGTACAATTCCTCAAATACTTTTCTAAGTTTCTCGCACTCTCTAAGTTCCTGAAGAGTAATCTCTGCGTGCCCCTTGGTGTAGCCGTTTCCTATTATCATATTCACGTCTGCACCTATGCCCTCTGCACCCAAGGCTGCCTTGGTGAAACTCGTTGCCATTGAGAAGAAATAAACAATACCATCATCTTTTGTGCAAAGAACAGCTGTCATTTCGCAATCAGGAACATTTACACAGTTAATGGTAACATCTGCCATTTGTCCGTCTGTAAGCTTTGCAACAAGTTCGTTAACCTGCACAGGAGTCATTCCAGACACGCTCTCTACAACATCACAGAAACCCAGGTCTTTGATACGCTGTGTAGATTTAGGACTGTTAGCCAAACCTATAACCTTACCGGTTACACCAACACGCTTCTTAGCCTCGTAGCAGCAAAGCATTCCGCTCTTTCCGCCGGCTCCCATAATAACAACAGTCTGTCCGCTCTGGCAAAGCTTTGCAGTTTGTGCAGGAGCACCAGCTACATCGAGAGCAGAAAGAGCAAGTTTCTCTGGCATATCGTTAGGAATCTTTGCATAAATACCACTCTCGAAAAGGATTGCTTTTCCTTTGATATCTACCTGATCTACATCTGCTTTAATGCTTATTATCTCATCTATACGAAGCGGAGTGAGAGAAAGAGATACCAAAGTTGCAATACGATCGCCTTCTTTAAGATCTATCTTACCTTTGAGAGCATCGCCAATCTTTTCTACAGTTCCCAACAACATTCCGCCGGAGCCTGTTCTACGATTACGATGCTTGCCCTGCAACTCCACATTCAAGAACATTTCCTTCTTTATTTCTTCCATTACTTCTGCCTCGTTATTAGGATCTTTAGCCTGAGACTTGGCATAGTTATGAATATCTGTGAATGAGGCGGAGTCTATGTTGAGTGTCTGAACATCTATCAAAATCTCGTTATCGTAGATTTCATCCATATTGTTATCCAACTTGTTTGCCGGCTGTGGCAATACTCCCTTTGGTTCTATTACACGGTGTGTACCGTAGCGATTTCCATGTTTTTGCATAATTGTATTTATTAGTGTTATTATTTTTAAGTCATATTTTTTTGCAGCCATCAGGCCGCTTTTCTAAAGTATATATGCAATAGCTTTCAGCTATTTGCGAGGAGCTAAGCCCAAGATTTCACGCGCCTCATGGCTATTTGCAACCGGACGGCCCAACTCATTTGCAAGACGAACTACTTTTTCTACAAGAGCTCCGTTCGATGGTGCCAACACGCCTTTAGACAAATACAGATTGTCTTCAAAACCTACCCTAACATTTCCTCCCATAGCTATAGCGGCTGCAGCCATAGGAAAGGCATGGCGGCCAACACCGGTAACAGTCCATGTACTGCCGGCCGGTATTGCATTTACCAACCAGCAAAGATTTGCAACCGTTGCCGGCGTACATCCGGGAACTCCTAATACAAAATTGAATTGCATAGGCGCACCCGGAGCCTCACCTTTGCGTACCATATTCAGAATAGTATCCAAATGTCCCATTTCAAAACATTCATACTCAGGCTTTATACCACGCTCCATCATACGCTTGCCAAAGGCACGCATTGTAGGCATTGTATTATCAAATATCTCATCGCCAAAATTGCAAGTACCACAATCCAATGTAGCCATCTCTGGCAGAGGGTCTGTATCAGTAGATTGCAAACGCTCATCCGGTGTCATGCCAACAGCACCGCCGGTAGAAGGTATAAGTATTACATCGGGGCATACCTTCAAAATAGCCTCTTCGCACTCCTGAAAACGCTCCTTAGACTGAGTTGGAGTACCATCGTCGTGCCTTACATGCAAGTGCACTATAGCAGCACCGGCATCTACCGCACTGCGTGCTTCCCTCACAATTTCCTCTACCGTGTAAGGAACAGCCGGATTTTGTTGCTTTGTAACTTCTGCACCGCAAATTGCGGCTGTAATAATCAGTTTATCCATAATGCAATTATTTTTTTCTCTGACACTTAGCAGGAACTACACAAGTACCGCTTGCCCTGCAGACAACAATTGGTTCTGCCAATACATCAGCAGCTGAGTCTGATATATCGGGGCGAGGTACTATTACCTTGCGTGCTTCAAATGTCATTTTACGCGAAGTGTTGCCGATATTTGTTATTTCTCCGGTAGCCTCTATATAATCTCCTGCATACACAGGAGCTATAAACTCAACATTGTCGTAAGCTTTGAAAAGCCCCTCGTCGCCATCGTTGATAATTAAAAGCTCGGTTGCCACGTCTCCGAATAGTTTCAGCATGTGAGCTCCATCTACAAGACCTCCACCGTAATGAGCATCTTCTCCGCCCATTCTTACTCTGATTAATGATTTTACTGCCATATAACTATATCTGTATTTGTTTTACATTCAAGAGCATACTATTCCCTTACTTTCTGCAGGTTATTTGTTGACTGATATATATGCGATACAAAAACATGAGGAGTTATAACAGCCTCCGGCCGAATTTCGCCTGCCGGCACTATCTTTTCAGCCTCCACAATTACAACATCTGCTGCAGTTGCCATAAGTGGATTAAAATTCTGCGATGTACCCATATATACGCAATTACCCTTTTCATCTGCAACAGTTGCCCCTATAAGTGCAATATCTGCATGCAGAGGCTTTTCGAGAAGATAAGTCTTACCATCTACCTCAACTGTAGGCTTGCCTTCTGCTATTACAGTTCCCATTCCTGTAGTTGTTAATACCCCTCCAAGACCGGCACCTCCACAACGAACACGCTCTGCAAGAGTTCCTTGAGGACAGAATTCTACTTCCAACTCTCCTGCATTCATCTGGGCAGCAGTATCAGGATTGGTTCCAATATGAGAAACATAGAGTTTCTTTATCTTGTGAGCCCCTATAAGATTACCTACGCCTACCCCCGGATATGCAGTGTCGTTTGATATCAGGGTCAGATTCTTCACATCGCTTTTAGCAAGAGCTTCCAGGATGTCTAAAGGCGAGCCGGCCGATAGAAAACCTCCCGCCATAATAGTCATGCCGTCTTTAATCATAGAAACGGCTTCCTGTAATGATATTCGTTTATCCATAAAGAAAATGATTTGATTTTATTTATACCTATTAAAATGTGTCTATTAAACTTAAAACCAAGTGTGTTCTGCTAAAAAAGCCAATACCAGTATTTAAGTCAGACAAATATAATAAAAAAAAAGTCAAAAAATAACAACGATGTTATATTTTTGCATCAGAACACACCTTAAAATCTAAAAAAACACATTGCAATACTGAAGTTTCTACTATTTTCCCACACCGCTAAAAGAATTGCAACGCCCAAAAGAAATGGGTTCTTCATATATTTTTAGTATCTTCGCAAGAGTTCATCATCATATCATAATATGATTTATATCGGCATAATAAATTGATTTTAGTATGGAATTCAAGAATCTGATAATACGTAAAGAAGACAATGTATGCATTGTTACAATTAACAATCCGCAAAGTATGAACTCCCTAAATTCAGAGGTGTTATCGGAGTTAGACAAAGTCTTTACAAACATTGAAGAAGATCACAGTATTGATGTTGTGATACTCACTGGCGAAGGCCGCGCCTTTGTAGCAGGCGCAGACATATCCCAGATGAGTACAATGAACGCCGCAGAAGGAAAAGACTTTGGCGAGCAAGGCTCTAAACTGTTTCGCAAGATAGAGCTACTGCCAAAACCCGTAATTGCGGCTATTAACGGCTTTGCCTTGGGCGGTGGTTGTGAACTTGCTTTAGCCTGCGATATACGCATCTCCTCTTCTAAGGCCAAGTTAGGGCAACCGGAAGTTGGACTCGGAATAACTCCCGGCTTTTCCGGTACCCAAAGATTACCAAGAATAGTAGGAGAAGGAAGGGCTAAAGAACTTATATACACAGCAAAAGCCATAACGGCAGAAGAAGCCTACAGAATAGGGCTGGTAAATAAAGTTGTAGAACCCGAACAACTTATGGATAGTGCTATCAGCATGGCTAAGACCATTGCCAAAAATGCCCCTATTGCTATAAAACTCAGTAAAGAAGCCATCAACAAAGGTATGCAAACCGATATAGACTCCGGCATAGCAATAGAAAACAACCTCTTTGCCCTCTGTTTTTCCACTCAAGACCAAAAAGAAGGCATGAGTGCATTTATAGAAAAGCGGGCAGCTGAATGGAAAAAGAAATAGACTTAGAATTAAAAATACTATACATATAACTACTTAAAAATAAAAGAATATGAAAGTTGCAGTTGTTGGAAATGGAACAATGGGGCACGGCATAGCACAAACCTTTGCAGCCGCAGGCCACGATGTAATTCTAAAAGGGCGCAGTGAGGCATCGCTCGGTAAAGCTCACAAAGCCATAGAAAAATTTCTTGCAAGAAGCGTAGAGAAAGGAAAGATGGAGGCGCAAGTCAAAGATGCCATTCTCGGAAGAATCAAAGATACTCTCAATTACGAAGATCTTAAAGAGGCCGATCTTGTAATAGAGGTTGTAGCCGAGAGCATGGAAGTAAAGAAAGAAATCTGGGAAACTTTAGACAAAGTCTGCAAACCGGAAGCTATACTTGCCTCAAACACATCTTCTCTGAGTATCACAGCAATAGCGGCATTTACCAGCCGTCCGCAAAATGTAATAGGAATGCACTTTTTCAACCCTGTGCCGCTAATGAAGTTAGTTGAAGTAATCAAAGGCCAGCTTACCTCAGCAGCAGTACACGACAAGGTCGTAGAAATAGCTAAAGCCATAGGCAAAACCCCTGTCTCTGTAAACGAAGCTCCCGGCTTTGTTGTAAACAGAATACTCATACCTCTTGTAAATGAAGGTATTGGAATACTTGCAGATGGTATTGCAAGTGCAGAAGAAATTGATGCCGCCATGCAATTAGGTGCTAACCACCCTATGGGTCCTTTAGCTCTCGGCGATCTTATTGGATTAGATGTATGCCTTGCCATAATGGAAGTGCTATATAACGAATTTGGCGACTCTAAATATCGTCCACATCCACTGCTAAGAAAGATGGTAAGAGCCGGCCTGCTCGGAAGAAAAACAGGCAAAGGCTTCTACGATTACAGCAAATAACCACCCAATACGGTTAAAGCATAAGTAAAAAGGGCGATAATTGGCACTAAACCAATTTATCGCCCTTCTTCTCTTTTTACAGGCAAATTTAGCGACTCTCAAACCAATGGCCGTTCCACATCCAGAATCTATCCGGATCGGCCGAATCTGAAAAGTCTAAATTGTCGTTATTCTGTGCAAACACAACATAACCTCTCTCCGGAGTATATACAGGAAGAGGCTTGGCTTCGTCTGTTATAGGTCTGAGAATTTTCTCTTTCTCAGGGTCAAAAGTCCAAAACATCAGAGTTTGATAAACCCCAACTCCATCGTCACCATCCCATAGATAGTGGCCCACATAACCAATAGTCCAGGTATCGTCTATCATTTTCCATGCCTTTAGGCTAAAATTATTGTCATAATCCGGTCCCTGCCACTTCCCTGTTATTATATGGTTTTCATCGTCTTCTATAAAATTGCCGGTTGTATGATTGCCCAAATGATCTGTGCCATTAACCCACTCCAACAGCATCTTGGTTGGATAAACTTCGGCTATAGATCTCAGCACCTCTTTAAGGTCTGGTTCTTTAGCATCAGGCTGGTCTTTAACCTTAATGCTTATCTTACTCCAAGCCTGTGCCATCTGATGCTCTACTATATCATTGCTCAAGAACTTATCTGTAGAAGCAATCTCGCCACTTGGCGCTACCATTGTATCCTTTTGAACTTCATAAAGTTTAACCGGATCTGCAATACCTTCGGTTTTAACAGAAGGAGTTCCTTGCCCCTGTGGATCTACAGGCTTTTGGTTATCACTTTTGCAGGAGTATGCCAGAAAAGCACAGCCGGCTATAAGTACATAAAAAATCTTCTTCATAGCAATAGTTATTATTTGTTGTTTATATTCTTTCCACCCTTACCAATTTGGCGAATAAATGCCTCTGCCGCCTTGCTACGAATCTCCAAACCACGGAACTTTTCCATTGTAGTGTGCCAGTTATCTAAAAGAGGCGGCATATCTTGGCTCACATGGTATAAACATGCCTTATGCTTTTCCTCTACAACAGACGATATATCTACATAATCGGTAGGATTAAAATTCTGAGTCTGAGTTCCGGTCATAACCTCAAAATAGTATAAATCAAATGCTTCTCCCGATTTTCTCCAAGTATCATAAACAAGAATTGAGCAAACACGATGATCTCTATGGCTATCTATAGGCCAATGAGTATAAACCACATCCGGTGCCTCGTCTTGAATAAGCTTTAACATCTCCTCATAACGCTCTTTGTTTACTTCTGTCTGCCCATCTATCTGAGTTAAAAACTTATATTCAGAACCCGTAATTGCGCAAGCGTTAATGGCTTCTTCAGTTCTTATTTTTGCTGCCTCTTCATGTGTCTTACCTACGATACCGGCCTCACCCCTTGTTAGATACACGCATGTTACATCCCAGCCGGCACGCTTTAGCAAAATCATGGTTCCGCCACAGGCAGTTTCCGGATCGTCTGGATGAGCCCCTATTATCAATGCCTTCTTTGGCAGAGTTCCATCTATAATCTTTTGTGTAAGAACCGGATAATTTGTAGTTATTTGATCTACCCCAAGAGCCACCATACGCTTGATATCGCTCTTTTTATCTACCGTCCAAACATTTACCTCCATTCCTAATTCATGCGCCCTATGCACCCATTCAGGATGCTTATCCAACACCGAATAATGATAATCTAACCCTTTAATACCCAGCGCATAAAGTTCGTCAGGTGTCTTAGAGCCCCCGAGAAATTGAACCATTGTTTTTGGAAAACGCTTTGCGGCTTCTTTGCAAACTTCCAAACTAAAAGATATAATGGTTATTTCTGCCATGTTTATTTTGTGCTTTTTCAAACTATTGGCAACAGCCTCAAAAGCCGGCAGGTTATTATCTTTATCGCGATAATCGGGCTTTATTTCCAAAACGGGGCGTATTTTAGATTTCTTAGCCAAAAGTAAAAACTCATCGAGAGAAGGCACAGCCTCGCCATTTGTAAGAATCTGCTTTCTAACATCTTCAAAAGTTTCTTTCTGAACATCGGCCAAAGAAACAATTTTAGGTCCATGGCAAACTACCAATTTACCATCGGAGGTCATATTAACATCGAACTCTGAGCCATAAACGCCAAGTTTATCGGCAGCCTTGTACGAAGACAGCGAGTTCTGGGGAGTGGCGTCGTTTCCACTCCAATTCCCATTTGTATTCCAATGCCCTCTATGAGCAATAACCTTAATTTGAGCTAACGATACGACACTTAGCACAGAAAAGAACAAAAGAAAAAAACAAAAAAGACCTTTTTTCATACACCTACACTATAAATAAGTTTCTCCAAAAATACTAAAAAAAGCTCACTAAACACAAGGAAAACGAAGCAAATCATAGCTGAAAGCCAAGAGTACTTTGGATTGTAGGCCCACTACCAATAAACGATTTCTCGTTTTTCTGTATATTCTAACTTATATGCATCAGGATTTTCCTCATCACCCTCTGAGGTTGAAACCGCTTCAGTTATCACCTCTCGCTCTATCCAATTACCTTTTTTATCAAAAGAGATATATTTGTAAACAGATGTTCCTTTGGTTACTGTAATACTTTCACCGCCAATAAAAGAGTTTCTTTGGGGATAGATGTTATCCCCCTCATAAATATAGGTGTTGGTATTGCCACTCTCCCAACGTCCAATCTCCTCGCTCACTACTCTACCCTTTTCATCGTAAGATAATTCGAGGCTGATATAATGATAGTAGTCTATAGCTTGAGTATAATATGTAGGCATATTATGATATCCCACAAGCCGCCCCTTATCATCTCTTGTTACCTTTGCTATATCGGAACTTCCCTTTACAAAATTGCCCTCTGCATCATACTCGTACTTGTTGCCCCACCTATCCAATAACACTCTACCATTCTCATCAAAAACAGCTTGCAACTGATAACCATCTGTAACCTCATCGCCGTTCTCAGAAAAGCCAAAAATTGCAGCAACTTTAACCTCCTTAACCTCCCCCAACAATCCCATTGTGCGAGCATCTGTGGCATCGTAATTGACTGCTTTGCTCTCATTATTATCTGCTCCATTGCGGCAAGAAGCAACCAATGCCAGCACCGCAATCATTAAAAATCCATATACTTTCATAATCTAAATTTTATAGTATCAACCTTACAAAGATAATGATTTGTTATACTTCCTAAATAATGGTAGTGGGTTTCGGTTCGTTTCACGCAGCTTTTTACTGCAACTTTTTACTGCAACTTTTCTCGTCATGGCAAACTCAAGCAAGCTTGGTTTTGCTCATTTGGCTTATCGAAAAGGTTCGTTTCACGCAGCTTTTCTCGTCATGGCAAAGATATGCAAGCATCTCTTTGCTCATTTGACTTATCGAAAAG